>JASMKO010000024.1 GCA_030749225.1 Verrucomicrobiota bacterium | reverse complement strand
TTTTCGGCCGGGGGCATATCGTTTGTGGGACCGAAAGGTTGGCTTTCACAACAGCCGTCGTCGTCGATGCGCAAGGCGCAGTTCATCGTCAATGGTAAAGGCGGCAAGACGGCGGAGGTGGTGTTCTTTCACTTCGGACCGGGCGCAGCGGGAGGAGTGCAAGCAAATGTGCAGCGTTGGCTAGGGCAATTCAAGGAGCCGGCTAACAAGCTCAAGGCCAAGATCGGTGACGAGACAATCGATGGAACAAAAGTCACCTACGTGACGGCCGAGGGTACGTTCATGAAAGGGCCGCCGTTTGGTGGCAACAAGGTGCCGGTTCCGAACAGTGGTCTGCTCGGGGCAATCATTGACGGAAAACAGGGAGCGGTGTTCATCAAAACCACCGGACCGAAATCCATCGTCAAGTCCGCTGAGAAGACCCTCAAAGCCATGATAAACACAGCTTTGAAAAAAAAGTAATCAACGACCAAGCGCTTAGCCAGACGGTATCAAGCTAACAGACCTTTAATGACATTGCCGTGGACGTCGGTGAGACGGTAGTGGCGGCCCTGGAACTTGAACGTCAGTTTTTCGTGATCGACCCCGAGGCAGTGCAGCATCGTCGCGTGCAGGTCGTAAACATGCACCGGTCTTTCGACGACGTTGAATGAAAAATCGTCCGTAGTGCCGTAGGTTGTGCCGCCACGGATACCACCGCCGGCGAGCCAAATGCTGAAGCAGCGTGGGTGATGATCGCGCCCGTACTTGGCCATGTTCAGGCCACCCTGCGCGTACACCGTTCGCCCGAATTCGCCACCCCAAATTACCAGTGTCTCGTCAAGCATGCCGCGCTGCCTGAGATCGGCGATCAATGCGGCGGATGGCTGATCGACGTCGCCGCATTGCAGTGGCAAATCACGCGGCAGATCGCCGTGCTGATCCCAGCCGCGGTGATACAACTGGATAAAACGCACACCGCGCTCAGCCAACCTTCGTGCCAACAGGCAGTTGGCCGCGTAAGTGCCGGGCTTGCGAACATTCGGCCCGTACAAATCAAAAATGTGTTCCGGCTCGCTTGATGTATCCATCAATTCCGGCACGGAGGTCTGCATTCGGTAGGCCATCTCTGCCTGCCGGATGCGCGTGAGGATTTCCGGGTCACCCAACCGCTCGTGATGTTCCCGGTTCAGCGCCTGGCCAAGGTCAAGTATCCGCCGCCGCCGCTTGGCCGTGATGCCGGCCGGGTTGGACAGGTACAGCACCGGGTCGCCCGATGAGCGAAACTTCACCCCCTGATGTTCCGACGGCAGGAATCCGCTGCCCCAAAGCCGAGCATAGAGCGCCTGCGAATCGCGCTTGGCGCTACCGTGCGAAATCATCACGACATAAGCCGGCAGATCAGCGTTCTCGCTTCCCAGCCCGTAGCTCGCCCACGCGCCGATGCTCGGTCGCCCCGCCTGCTGAAAGCCAGTCTGGAAAAAAGTGATCGCGGGGTCGTGGTTGATTGCCTGCGTCTGCATTGAGCGCACCACGCAAAGCTCGTCCGACACCTTGCCAAGATGCGGCAGCAACTCGCTCAGCTCCGTCCCGCTCTGCCCATGCTTCAAAAAATTGTAAATCGACTTGCAGACCTTTTTTTCCTTCTGCCCAGAGGTCATCCCGGTGAGGCGTTGCCCACCGAAAAACTCGCTACCAAGTACCTTCCCGTGCGCCTTGACCAAATGCGGCTTGTGGTCAAGCAACTCAAACTGCGACGGTGCGCCGCTCTGAAACAGGTATATCACGCGCTTAGCCTTCGGCGCGAAATTCGGAAAACCGGACAAGCCAGCAAACAGCCGCGGGTTGAGCAGCGACTCCAAAGCCACCGAACCAATGCCGACGCTTGTTCGACCGAGGAATTGCCGCCGGGTCTGCATCATCGCTTGGTCAGTTTCGAGTGTCATGTGTCAATTCCGGGTAATGGCCTCGTCAATGCCGAGCACGGCGTTAGCCAACGACGCGTAGGCAGCCAGTTCCTCCAAATCGAAAGCTTCATCGCGCGGCGACTCGCCAACTGCCAACAACCGCAAGGCCGCCGCCGGCTTGGCGCTAAAGCTAGCCTGAAAATCCGCCAGCGCGCCGCGCAACAGCCCCAACTCGCGCTCCGTTGGGCGCCGGCCGCACACGAGCCGGTGCAGCAGCGTCAACCGCGACTCCGTCGTCGCTCCGCCGTCGCGCAACACACGACCGGCCAGTTTCCGCGACGCCTCGACAAACGTCGGGTCGTTCATCAACACCAGCGCGGCGAGCGGTGTGTTCGTCTTGGCGCGAGTCAACACGCACACCTCGCGCGACGGCGCGTCAAACGCCTGCATGTTCGGCGGCGGGACGGATCGCTTCCAGTAGGTATATAAGCTGCGGCGGTACAACTTGTCGCCGTGATCCTGAACGAAACGAGGCACGTTCTCGTACACCACATCGTCCCACAGTCCGGGTGGCTGATACGGCCGAACGCTCTCGCCGCCAAGCCAGCCGACAAGCAGCCCACTCGTCGACAATGCGTGGTCACGAATCATTTCCGCGTGTAGTCGAAATCGCGACCCGCGCGCTAGCAACCTGTTGGCCGGGTCAGCCTCAAGCAACGCCGGCGTGACGCGCGACGACTGCCGATACGTCGTCGACATCACGATGAGCTTGTGCATCGCCTTGCGGTTCCAGCCACCGCGGACGAACTCATCCGCCAGCCAGTCGATCAGCGCAGGGTGCGTCGGCCACTCGCCCTGCGCACCGAAATCCTCCACCGACCTCACTATACCAGTGCCAAAGTGCATCTGCCAAAGCCGGTTCACAGTGACCCGCGCCGTCAGTGGGTTTGCCCCACTCACAAGCCACTTGGCCAAGCCAAGCCGGTTGCGGGGCACGCCGGCCGGCCATCTGCCAAGCGCCAACGGCAACCCCGCATCCACCTCGTCGTCGCCTGGCTGGTCGTACTGCCCCCGGCTCAGCACGAACGTCTTCCGCGCCGGGCTCAGCTCTCCCATCACCATCGCCGTCGGGACCGCTTGACCAAGCGCAGCCAGCGCCTTCCGCGCCACCTTGAGTTGGTTCTCCGCCTCCGGCTTTTTTTCCAACACGGCGATCTCGGCGCGTTGCCGTTCCATCTGCTCCCGCTGTGCCGCGCTGGGCACCTTCACGAACGGCTTGTCCGCCAGTTTGTCCGCATTGCCGACGTGCGCCGTCTCCGGCACGTTGTTGAAAAGCGCATAAAATTCATAAAACTCCCGCTGCGAAATCGGGTCGTATTTGTGGTCGTGACACCGCGCGCAACCAAATGTCAGTCCGAGAAAAACCGCCGACGTCGTCTCGACGCGATCTACCACCGTCTCGACGCGGTATTCCTCGTTTATGACGCCGCCCTCGCTTTGGATCGAGTGGTTACGGTTGAAACCGGTGGCCACTTTTTGAGCGAGCGTCGCGTCCGGCAACAAATCGCCGGCGAGTTGCTCAAGGGCAAATTGGTCAAACGGCATGTTGTCGTTGAACGCGCGAATCACCCAGTCGCGCCACGGCCACATCACGCGACGGCGGTCGAGACTGTACCCATGCGAGTCTGCGTAACGTGCGGCGTCAAGCCAGTCCATCGCCATCCGCTCACCGTAACGCGGCGAAGCCAGCAGCCGATCGACCACCCGCTCGTATGCGCCCGACGCCGTATCCGCGAGGAAAGCATCGATCTCGCGAGGCGTGGGCGGCAGACCGGTGAGATCGAATGCAACCCGCCTTAGGAGCGTTTCCCGATCTGCCGGCAGCGAAGGTTGAAGCCCAGCCTGCTGCAGCTTGGCCAGGACAAAACGGTCGATTCCGCCGCTTGACCAAGCGGCGTCTTTCACTGCGGGTATCGCCGGCCGCTTGGGTGGGATAAAGGCCCAATGCTTTCCCCATTCGCCGCCCTGTTCAATCCACGCGCGAAGAGTCTCGATGTTAGCCGGGGTCAGCGCCCGGCCGGAGTTGGTCGGCGGCATTCGCTCGTCCGGATCGGTGTGGGTGATGCGTTGGAACAGCTCACTCTCTCCCGGTCTCCCGGCGACAACCACTGCTTGGCTAAGCTCGCCGGTGTCCAACTTCAAGTCGGCCTTGCGCTTGGCGGCATCCGGGCCGTGGCACTCGAAACAATTATCCGACAGGATTGGCCGGACATCCCGATTAAACCGCACCGGCTCAACGCCCAGCGCCATTAGCCAAGGGCAAGCCACCGCGGCCAGAGAAAGCCAAGCGCAACCGCGCGATGGAAAACAGAAAGCCAAGGCCAAAAAGAATAAAGCCCGCATCCCTCTTGGCCAAGCGCTGTTATTGACCTTTGACTTTTAGTTCGGCGCTGGTTTGAGCGCCATGTTTGCGAAGGACTTTGGTGATCTCCGGCAGATCAAAATTAATCGCCAGATCGAGCGGGGTGTCCGAAACCTGTTCCTGGTTTTCTCCCTGTCCAAACAGGCGATTGCGCACTGTGAAATCCGCCCCGGCACGAAGCAACTGACTCACCACCGCAAGGTGTTCCTGCCCTACCGCCACGTGCAGAGCCGTCCAGCCGTTGTTACTTTGCGCGTTCAGGTTCGCACCATGCCGGACAAGCCGGTCGATTATTTTCTGACGTCCATGGTAGGAGGCGTGGATCAACGGCGTGTTGCCCCATCGACTATCCTTCAGATTGACATCCGTGCCGACTGCAATGTGCTGGTTGAACGCCGCAAAATCATCCGCCGCAATGGCTTCGTGGATGGAAATTTCCGGCGAAGGCGCGGGTGATTGTTTCAGCAAACAACAACCCGCACCCAACACCACGACAGCAACCTGCCAGTGAAACAGTTTCATGAAACAAAAATTGTACCGACCGACGGCTTCAGCAAGCAAGCCAACGGTCACAATCGACAGCATTGAAGCAGAGCAAAGATGATGATGAGGCTACTTCGACACCTTCAGGCCGGCGGTAGTTCGCTTCAGTTTTTTAAGGCCCTTTTCATTGGCGAGCAATGGCTTGTCCTTGAAGGCAGGAAGCAAGTATTTCCAAACTAGGTTCAATTGAGCCTGCATATCCCGGTTGTTGGCAGTCATGGCGACGACTGCGTTGTATTGCGGCATCACGATGCAAAACTGACCATCCTTGCCGTCTCCACGATAGACCCCGTGTCGGCATTGCCAGAATTGAAATCCGTATCCAACCAGCCAGTCCGATTGCGGGTAGATGATACCTTTGCTGTTATCAACCTGCTTACTCGTGGCCATGTTGACCCAATTCTCAGGCAGTAGTTGCTTGCCCTTCCATTTGCCTTTCTGAAGATATAGCTGGCCAAGTTTGGCAATGTCCTCTGTCCGCACATACAAGCCGAATCCACCGATAGTTATGCCTTGCGGACTGCTCTCCCACTTAGGCTTGGCTATGCCTAGCGGCACGAACAACCGCGTCTCAAGATAGTCAATCATGTTTTCTCCGGTCGTTTTTTTCACAATGGCTCCGAGCATGTAGGAGGCGGCTGTATTGTACCGAAAAAACGTTCCAGGCTTGTGCTTCACTGAGTGCGCTAAGAATTGTTTTACCCAATCGTCACCGCTTTCCCTAACCAGGGGTGGTCGATCATGCCCGGCTGTCATGGTCAACAGGTCCCGAATGCGCATCGCCTTGAGATTTTCGGATGGATTATCGGGAGTATTATCAGGGAAATACTTTAGCACCTTGTCATCGATCGCCAGTTTGCCCTCGGCTTCGGCCAACCCCACCGCAGTGGAGGTAAAGCTCTTGGTAAGCGACCACATTATGTGGGGTTTATCCGGCGATTCCGGGGCCCACCAACACTCCACAATCACATGCCCATTTCGCACGAGCATGAAGCTGTGAATGGAATCGAGTTCCTTGTCGGCGGCCTCTACGAATTTCCTAATGGCAACCGATGACAAACCATGAGCCTCCGGCGTGCTCCTAGGCAGACTAGATTCAGCACAAACAATGGCATGCGAAGCAAAAAGGCCAAGCACCAAACCAAGCGATTGAATAGAATGCGTTATAATCATGGTTCAAAAGAGGGAAACCATAACCCGTAAAAGACCGAAAGTCAGCCATTTCGGCGGCTCGATAACAACAGCTCATAGCCAAGGAAAAAACAAACCCTGAGCTTGTATTCGAGATGAATCAGAATGACGGTTGGCTCACCATGAAAGCCCAATCCTTTGCATTTCTAATTGCCACCTTGTTAGCGTGGTTCGCAGCTTGGTCAAGCTATGCGTTTGCCGATGCGTTTGCCTACGTCTCACTAGATGGAGAAAACAAGATAGTCGTTTATGCCATCAATGATTCAGACGGTACGTTAAACCGAAAATCGGAAACCAAATTGGAAGGCAGTGCAGGACCACTCTGCGTTTCACCTGATCAAAAGTTTCTTTACGCCTCCGTCCGGTCGGCGGGCAAGCTGGCTGCATTCCGCATCCTACCAAATGACGGCCGACTCATTCACATCAACACGGTGTCGGCCGGGATTAACCCAGCGTACGTCGCGACCGACCGCACCGGTCGCCATCTATTAACTGCCTACTATACAGAAGGGAAGATCACCTCGCATGAGATCGACAAAAACGGCCAAATCAGCACAAATGCAACCCAAGAACTGCCCACTGCAGACAAGGCGCATGCAATCATGACGGACCGAGAGAACCGATTTGCCTACGTGCCACACACTGGACCGAATACGATCTTCCAGTTCGGGTTTGACGAAAATAGTGGCCAATTCAATGCACTGAAGCCACCTCGGGTAAACACCGGTGAGAATACCGGACCACGCCAGTTTGCCCTTCATCCCAAACTAGATGTGGTTTACTTTGACTACGAACAGGGCAGCGCGATTGCGGTGTTCAAATTAGACCGCAACACTGGTCGACTAGCATTTCGAGAGCGTCTGAGCACGTTACCAAAGTCGTATCTGAAGAACAACTCCAACGCGCGAATTGAAATTACCCCAGACGGTCGCTTTCTCTACGTGGCCAATCGCGGGCACAATAGTCTGGCGGGATTCGCTGCTGATCCAAAAACCGGGGCGCTCAAAGCAATCAACCGCACACCTACCGAAGCTGTACCACGCGGATTCAACATCGATCCAACTGGCAAATACCTGTATGCGGCCGGCCAAGCATCTAGAAAACTGGCGGCGTTTCGGATCAACCATGAAAACGGCGCTCTAAACCGGTTCGCCACATATGAAGTTGGCGAACGACCATGGTGGGTGTTGGTGGTGGAGATCAACTAAAGGTTGACGCAAGGCACCAGATGATTGCTGTCCCGGCGCACCCCACCTCGAGCAGTTTTTAAACAAAGGATCACGCGGCAGCAGGGAGACCTAATAATCAGCTTCTAACCGCTTTTTTATGGGATGCTGTGCTGCATACTTAATGCGAACTGCATCATGACATCCTCTACGAAGCGACGGATGGGCATCTTGCCCAGTGAAAGACCGCCAAAATAGTTCTCATCGGTTTCGACTTCACCAGAGAGTTCACAGTTGGGCAGCTCGCCAACGATGAACTTCCGTTACCACATGTAAAAGCGGATAGCCGTTTTGGCTTGTCTCCCAACAACAACCCGAAGGCGTTCAGGTGGTGGAGTGGGTTGGTTTAGTTGTCAGCGGCTTCCAGTTCCTTCTTGGTCTTGCCGCCGTGTTTGAGGAGGAGTGCGGCGGTTTCAGTTCGTTTGCTCATGATAGCATAATCCAGCGGTGTACCATACTCAACATTCGCATTCAGATCCGCACCTCTGTCGATTAGGAGTTCGACGATTTCCTTGTGATTTCTAAATGCTGCATAATGCAAAGGCGTCATTCCGCCTATTCGTCGCCCTGGCGGTGACGGCTGGTTACGCGATGATGTCGCGGATGACTTTGCCGTGGACGTCAGTGAGGCGGTAGTCGCGGCCGCTGTAGCGGTAGGTCAGCTTTTCATGATCCAGCCCCATGAGGTGCAGAATCGTCGCGTGCAAGTCGTGAACGTGGACTCGGTTCTTCACCGCTGAGCAGCCGAATTCATCGGTGGCCCCATAGGTGAAGCCCGGTTTCACGCCGCCGCCGGCCATCCAGACGGTAAACCCGTAATGGTCGTGATCGCGGCCTTTCTGGCCCTCGGAGGTGGGTGCCCGGCCGAATTCGCCTCCCCAGATTACGAGTGTTTCGCCGAGCAACCCGCGCAGCTTGAGGTCTTGGATCAGCCCCGCGATGCCCTGGTCGCACGCGCGGGCGAGGTCAGCGTGGCCGCCCTTGATGTCGCCGTGGCCGGTGTCCCACGCGATGTCGTAGCCGCTGATGGAATGGGAGAGCTGCACCATGCGTACGCCACGTTCAACAAGACGCCTGGCTATGAGGCATCCCTTGGCAAACTCACTTTTGCCGTACAGGTCGAGCGTCGGTTGGCTTTCCTTTGTCGTGTCAAACACATCGGGCACGGCGAACTGCATCCGGAAGGCCATCTCCATCGCCTGAATGCTGGATTCCAGTTTTTGATCCTGCTCCTGGCGCTCGAGGTCAATCCGGTTGAGCTGCGCGAGCAGGTCGGCCTGTTGGCGTTGTTCAGATCGTGAGAGGTGCGGATTTTTCAGGTCACGCAAGATGCTGTCCGGCTTCATCTCGGCGATGTTTGCATATACGCCGGCATAGGCTCCCGGCAAAAAGGAGTTACCCCAGTGCGCAGCTTTTCCGCGGGGTTTAGCGCGCGGGCTCATGGCCACAAGGCCGGGTAACTCCTGGTTCCCCGTGCCAAGTCCGTAGCAGAGCCACGAGCCGAGGCTAGGCCGGCTTGGTTGTAGATGGCCGAGGTTGAACATCATCATCGCACCGGCGTGCTCCGGGATATTGGTGTGCATGGAGTGGATGAAACAGAGGTCGTCGGCGTGTTTGGCCGTATGCGGGAAAATGTCACTTACCCACTTACCGCTCTGGCCATAAGGCTTGAAGCAGAATGGCGACGGCATGAGGCCATTCTTTGTGTTCCGCAATGTCTTGCGATCGACGATCTTCGGGCGCTGTCCGGCGAACTCGGCGATCTTCGGCTTGTAGTCAAACGTGTCCACCTGTGACGGGCCGCCTGGCATGAAGAGCTGTATCACATGCTTGGCCTTGGGTGCAAAGTGGGGTGCCTTGGGCGAGAGCGGCGAGGCCTGCCCGGCATTGGCACTATGGTTGAACATCCCGGCGAGGCCGAGGCTGCCAAACCCGGCTCCGATCCGGTGCAGGGCCTCGCGCCGTGAGATAGGAGGAAGTGGATTGCGGTGAAGTGGCATTGTTGAACTGCTTAACGAATGTACATGAACTCGTTCGCACTGAGCATAACCTGACAATACTGCTGCCAGCGGGCCGGCTGGTCGGCTTCCGGTTTCGGGCCGTTCAGAAACGCCTTGGCCAAGTGCTGCTCTCGGTCGGTCGGCTTCCGACCATACAGCAGCCAGTGGGCCCGTGCAATGCGGCTTGGCCTATCGGACGCCTCTTTCTCAAGGCGCTTGGCCAAGGCGCGCGCGCGATCGAGCATGAAACGGCTGTTCATCATGAAAAGAAACTGCTGCGGGATGACATTGACGGTGCGCTTGGCCGCGCTGGCACGCGGGATCGGAAAATCAAAAAGGCGCAGGAACTGATCGGAGGCCAAAGGCGCGTTACGGCTGACTTTGGCATACAGCGTGCGGCGCGTGCTGGCGGCGATATTCTCCACCGGCTTGCCGCCCATCCGGAGGTCGAGTTCGCCGGTAACGGTAAGTAGAGAATCCCGCCAGGTTTCCACGTCCATCCGGCGCGGGGACACGCGCCAGAGCGAGCGGTTGTCGGCCTCGGTGGCGAAGGAGGCTTTATCAAACCCGCTGCTGCCGCGGTAGGTGGCCGAGGTGAGAATCAACCGATGCAGCGCCTTCGTGGACCAGCCGCTCTCGATGAAGGAGGCAGCAAGCCAGTCGAGCAACTCCGGATGGGTTGGTGCTTGGCCAAGCGTGCCGAAATTGTCTGGCGAACGTACCAGACCCTGGCCAAGGTGATGTTGCCACACACGGTTCACGAACACTCGCGCAGTCAGTGGATTGGCCGGGTCGGCCACCGCCTCGGCCAACTGCTCGCGGCCGCTGCCCCGGTCAAACTGCACGCGGTCTTCGCCGGCGAGGATGCGTAGGAAACGGCGCGGCGCCACCTTGCCCGGCTTCAGCGGATTACCGCGCAGGGCCACTTTCATATCCTTGCCGCCCGCGTCGCGCAGCGTGTGGGCGAACTCGAACTTCGCGGGCGCTTTCACTTCCAGTTCCTTGACCGCCTTTTGCCAGTCGGCAATCTGTTTCTTGAGTTCGTCCGTCTGGGGCTGCTTCTTGAGCTTTCGGATCTTGTCGTGCAGCGCGTCGATCGGTTTATGCGCGTCATGATAGGCGTTGATCACCTCCGGCTCGGCCAGCGGTGTTTCACCCACGCCCGTGTTGTTGAACACGCCGGCGATCGAGTAATAATCTTGAATCGGGATTGGATCGAACTTGTGGTCATGGCAGCGCGCACACGCCACGGTTAGCCCAAGGAACGCACGCGAGAATGTGTCCACCCTGTCATCGAGCGTTTCACTCCTTGCCTGAGCGATACTCTCCGGGTCGCCCCCGTCCGAACTATACGTCGGGCCTAGGGCAAAGAACCCGGTGCCAGCCGCTGCGTGCCGTCCCATTTTGTCACCGGCAATCTGGCTGCGGACAAACTCGTCGTACGGCAGGTCTTGATTGAACGCACGAACTACCCAGTCGCGGTACTGCCACGCCTTGGGATGCGACCGGTTGTCCTGTGTCCAGCCTCCTACGTCGCTGTATCGGGCCACGTCCAGCCAATGCCGACCCCAGCGCTCACCGTACTGCGGTTGGTTGAGTAACGAATCGATCAGAGCAGCCACTGCCGAATCGTTCAGTTGACGCCCGGAGTCGCCTCCCAACTGCTGCGTCCAGTCACGCAACTCGTCCGGCTTTGGCGGCAATCCCACCAGATCCAGAAACAGGCGCCGGACAAACATGGATGCCCGGGCCTCTGGTGCCTGTTCGAGGCCGGCTTGATGCAATCCATCGGCAACGAACTGGTCGATCGGGTTCCGAACTCTCGCACCTGGCACCGTTGGCGGAACCACCTTATTCACTGGACGCCATGCCCAGTGTTCACGTGCCTTGGCCCAGTCGTAATCATCCTGCGTTGGCGCGACCGCCGCCTTGGGCCAAGGGGCCCCCAGTTTCACCCACTTCGTCAGGGCTGCAATTTTAGGATCGCTTAGCTTCGGTTTACCCGCCGCTGGCATTCTTTCGCCCTGATGCCGCACAAAAAGAATCAATCGGCTCTCGTCCGGATTGCCCGGAATGATCGCCGGGCCGCGTTCTCCCCCCTTCAAAACAGCTTTCCGGCTGTCCAGTCGAAGCCCGCTCCGGGGTTCCCGCGCTAGGCTGCTGTGGCATTCATAACAATGGTTTGCCAAAACCGGCCGAACCTCGGTTTCAAAAAACTCAAAGTGCCGGGAATCCGCATGAACTAGGTTCATCCAAAAAACGCAACCGACGGCAAGCGCTTTGGGCAGTAAATTCACCGGGAAAACAATGATACAACCACTATGACGCAAACAAGCATGAAAGAGTTTCAAGTCTGAATTTTCAACCCTGCGGCGTTTAAACGGTGGAGGAGGTTGATTTAATCTCACCAAAGCATCTCCAGTAGATCAAAGCTAAACTTCACAAATCCACATGAGATAAAACATCCAGCAAGTATCTTCTCCATAATTACGGCCTCAAATGCTCCCGGATGTTCTTTTTTTATAAACGGACTCATCTGGCCAAGGCGTGCTTCTCCAGTTTTAATAGAAGACTTAATGTCATAGATTACCCAAACTAAACAAATCAAAAATACGATTGTTATGATTAGGAGGTGTTTCATTTCCCTTCAGTTTTCAATTCTGTACCCGTCTTGCCGCCGTGTTTGCGGAGGAAGTCGGCGGTTTCGGTGTGTTTGGTCACGCCTTTATTATAGCTCGCAAAACCGATGGCCCAATCTCGCGGTGTTTTGCCTTCATTATTCTTCGCATTCACATCCACGCCTTTGTCCAATTCTGCCTGTACAACCGCAAGGTCGCCGTTCAAAGCAGCATCGTGAATCGGTTAGATATTAGAGTAATACGCGGGATGGTTGATGTGTTCCCAGACTGAGGTCAATGTTTCTTGCTGTGAAAACAATGAGGTTTTGATATTGGATAACTGGGGTTTGCCTCACCGGGTAAAGAAATGAAAACTGAAGGCAACTAAACCAATCCGCTTCACTACCTGAACGCCACAGGGTTGTTATTCAGTCGGCAACAGTTAAAACGGGTTGACCAATGGCTCATCATGAAACGCACACTCCTAACTCCCGCAGTCACCTCACTACTGACCACAACCTCTATCTTGAATTGAATTTCGGATTGCACTTGACAACTGAATGCATTTTGAGCACTAGCACCCCTGGTTCCTTTCGAACCGAAATATTCAATAATTGAAAGCTTCATTTAGTAAAATTCCTTTCATGAATACTCATTTCATTGTAATATCATCCATAAGCTTGCTGTCTCTGACATGTAACATGTTGGGCAAGGGCCTCTCCTCGGATATTCCCGATTTATCAACCAAGGCGCTTGAATCATTGGTGGCCCACTACGACGGGAAACATGGAGTCAAGACCGATGGTGGATCTGTCGTTTCATGGACCCCGATAGATGGAAATGGTGATTCTCTGGATGAGATGATTGTCCGCTCAACTCAAGGGGGTAACGGGGCGCCGGAGCTCATCAAATATGGCCGCCCAGGCAAATTAATTTTTAACGATACAAGTGTCGCTGATGGAAGATATCTGGAGGGAACGCTCTCCAATGCTGAATCCAAGGAATTCACCGTCTTTTGGGTGGGGAATTACAGTGCAGACGCTCCTTTTGCCACGCGGGGTACATATGTCTATAATATTGGGATAAACAACACATCCCACCAGAGGGATGACGGCAAGGGAGGGTTTGTCGTGGAGCAGTACAACGGAACAACCTACACCGGGGATGACATTACGGCCTATGACGGAGTAACTACGGTTTGGAGTACTGTGCTAACAGTCGACAGCCATGCTTTTTATGCCAACGGCACAAACCTGAATGTCGGAGGCACGCCTTCCAACAATATCCAAGCTAACGCGTCAATAATCATTGGTGCATACAGCTCAAGCGGCTACGACTTTGTCGGTGAAGTTGAGCAACTGATTATATTCGGTTCCGCCCTCAGTGACACGGACAGGAAACTTGTTGAAAATTATCTACTTAGCTTCATTCCTGTAGCGGATAAACCTGAAATTTCCATCGAAAAAGATTTAGACGCGGTTAAAATAAAATTTTCTGAAAATTCTTATCTGCTTTCATCCAATGATCTGCTCGAATGGTTTATTGTTCCCGAAGTGAATTCCGGAGTGTCAATTCCTTCGGATAAAGATAAAGCGTTTTATCAAGTTGCATCAGAATTCAGCAAAACACCTAACGGAATTATATTAAGAACAAAAATTGTATCTGATACTTGGAGAGAGGTGGAATACCATTTGGACACAGGCGAACTTTTCTTTATTGGCGAGCAGTCTCATGGTCTTGATCACTACACACCCGGTGGGAACGATCTGTGGTGGTGTTATATGAACACTTCCAACAGAGGATCTGGACTTATTGAATTCTTAATGGACAGAAACAAAAATGCAGATTCCACCAAGTCCAAAGCGATTGGAAACGGTTGGCTTGCCTACAACCAAAGCTATTACAGCTTTCTTGAGTTTGAACCATTGCCTTCACAAAACACCTTTGTCAACCACACAGCACCAAAAAGCACAGGGGAAGCGGACACTACGGAGGCATACACAGCGGACTACAATATCATTGATAACAGTGAGGTTTTTTTCTTGATTTACAGGAACAGTAATAACGGCAATATATACATGGGTGTCGGGGGGCCTTCCCTCAATCAGGTTGTTGACTCCCTTCCCCCGGGGGATGGTAGCTCCAATCGGGATAACGGAGTTAGAGTAGACATCGCGTTTAAAACAATAATACCGTTGTCAGACTCTGATAAATTGGAGCTTATAAACAAGTTTCCGCCACAAAAGGCAATTTACGACGATAACTCCGAAGCCTACTATTACGTTCACCCTGATGGGTTATAAGAAAAAATGGTGCGCTTCGTGGTGGAATTGGTAAACACGCAACCTTGAGGTGGTTGTGATCAAAATCATCCGGCTACAAGTCTTCCTCGCCACTGCGTTGAGTTGTCATCAGCTTTCGGCAGCCTCAATCGCCCGAATCTGGAATGAGCAGAACCTGGCGGCCATTCGATTAGACTTCCCCAACCCGCCTGTTCACGCGCGAAACCTCTTTCATACATCCGTCGCCATGTGGGACGCCTGGGCGGCATACGGCACCAACGCCATCGGCTACCTACACAACGAAACGGCAACCGCTGTCGACGTTGCCGCTGCCAGACACGAAGCTATCAGCTATGCCGCATATCGCGTCTTGGCGCACCGATATGCTCTTTCGGTCAACGCGAGCAACACCTTGGCAGCATTGAAAACTCAGTTGACGTCGCTGGGATACGATCCCAACAACACGACGACCTCTGGTATTCGTCCCGCCGCCCTTGGCAATCGTGTCGCGACGACAGTCCTCAATTTCGCCGCTAGCGACCGCTCCAACGAGACCATCATCTACACCGATCCCAGCTACGCCCCTATCAACAATCCTCTGATTTTAGCCCTGGCAGGCACGGTGTTGGACAACATCAATCACTGGCAACCCCTTGCCTTTGATGAGGCATTCACCCAAAACGGACTGGTCACCAGCAAGATCCAGGTCTTCATCGGATCTCACTGGGGCGCAGTGCGACCGTTCACCTTGGAACTCGGGACCAATGAATCGATCTCCCTGGATCCGGGCATGCCACCACAACTCGGTGGAATCGCCGACGCCGATTACAAATCCGGCGTGGTATCCGTTATCCAGCACAGCGCTCTTCTGGATCCTGCGAGCGGCAACATGACTGACATCTCACCGGCATCTCGCGGAAACAACACCCTCGGTCATAACGACGGCACGGGACACACTGTCAACCCCGCGACCGGATCACCCTACAATGCCCAAATCGTCCCGCATGGCGATTACGGGCGCGTGGTCGCCGAGTTCTGGGCCGATGGCCCCAACTCCGAAACCCCTCCCGGGCATTGGAACAAACTCGCCAACGATGTCGCCGACCACCCGTCTTTTCAACGTCGCATCGGCGGAACCGGTCCGATTCTCGATGAACTTGAATGGGACGTTAAGATGTATTTCGCCCTCAACGGTGCCGTTCACGACGCCGCCATCGCCGCTTGGGGATGCAAACGGAAATACGACTACATCCGTCCGATCAGCAGCATCCGCTACATGGGTGCTGTTGGGCAATCAAGCGACACCAACAGCCTTGGCTTTCACACGAATGGCCTGCCACTGATTGCCGGATCGATCGAAATGGTCACCTCACAAACAGCCGCCATCGACCAGAAACATCACGGATTGATCCCCGGACGCATGGCTATTTTTGCGTGGGGCGGTGAACCCTTGAATCCCGAAACCGAATTCACCGGCACCAAGTGGATTCACGCCGATACCTGGCTGCCCTATCAACAGGGCACCTTCGTTACGCCATCCTTCGCGGGATACATTTCCGCACACAGCGCCTTCAGTCGTGCCGCCGCCGAAGTCTTGACCCGCATGACGGGCAACCCCTTTTTCCCTGGAGGAATGGGCACGTTCCACGCCACCCGCAACGAGTATCTCGAATTCGAGGAAGGCCCCAGCGTAGACATCACCCTACAGTGGGCCACCTACTACGATGCTGCCGATGAAGCCGGCATCTCGCGCCTCTACGGCGGTATCCATTTCCCGGTGGACGATAACCCCGGGCGTATCATGGGTTCCACCTGCGGCATTCAGGCCTGGGAATGCGCCCGGAAATATTTCGATGGCTCGATCGCCAACGACGAGGTGAATGCGACGATTGAACTAGACGCATTCAACAACTGCACCATCGGTTGGAATTCACTACCCAGCTTCAGCTATAAGGTCGAAGCCAGCGTGGACCTGAACAACTTCTCCCCTCTCAGTGGCGGACAACAGGGACACGAATACACCAACTCCTTCAATCTCTCCATGCCCGGAGGAGAGAAACTCTTCTTCAGGGTCACGAAGACAGTCGCGAAAAACTGACATCAAAGTTGCTGAAATCTAAAAAGATATTCTTATATACAAATCCATACTCACATTTTTTCCTCCTCTTTATGAAGCATCACTGCGACTCACCACACCCCACCAGAAGCACGGCTTCGATTGTTGTGAGTGGGAGGTATTTCATTTGCCTGCGGCTTTAAGTTTTAGTCGCCACCGCCACAACCGCCACAGCTACTTCCACAGCTGCTGCTCGAATTGCTGCTACTTGAATCGCTGCTACAGCTATTACCATAATAACTTCCCCCTTTGCCGCTAAATTTACCTTTTTTTATAGCCCAAATAATCAAGGCAATTATACCAGCAAAGAAAATTATGGGACATAGAACCAAAGCAATTAGAAACAATATGCCCCCGATATCGCTTGCATTTATTTGGGCAACTTGATGACGAGCATCAAGAGTCGACCAACGCAAAGGAGTCTGGTCAAGCCAATCCTTCGCATTCACATCCACACCAGCAGCCAAGTACTGTTTGACGGCTTCGATGTTCCCTTTAGTGGAAGCTTCGTGAATACTTGACCCACACCCCACCAGCACCACGGCCGCGACGATTGCGATGAGTTGTTATTTCATATCGAGAAAACTGTCACCCCTTTGAGCGTAGTTTTCAAGGCGTTTTTAACTGTTGCCGCAACAACCCACTTCGAGGTTGCTGAGTGTCCGTATTTTGCTACCCGAATCTTCGAGGGACGCATCGTATTCAGTTCCAGTTTTTGAGTTACTAAACGTCAACGAACTGTCAATGAAACAGATGACTTGGGGGGAAAGAAGAGCCGAAATCCTCTTTTAACTTTTAAAACCGGAGGTTTTGAATGGTGGGTCGGGTGAGACTCGAACTCACAACCAACGGCTTAAAAGGCCGCTGCTCTACCATTGAGCTACCAACCCAACAATCCGGGTTTGCCCCGGAAGCGGCGCAACGTAATCGCCCCCATCCTTGACGGCAAGTTTTTTGCCCCACTCCATCTGGCTTTTATTGCGGGGCGATTGATGGTATACTCGGCACCGAATGGAAACTCGCAAACTGGGAAACACCGACCTTGACCTGACGCCAGTCGGCTTTGGCACCTGGGCCATTGGCGGCGGAGACTGGGGCATGGGCTGGGGGCCGCAGGAGGAGAAGGACTCGATCGGGGCAATCCTTGAGGGGCTGGAGGCGGGCATCAACTGGATCGACACCGCTCACGCCTACGGTTTCGGGCTGTCGGAGGTGGTGGTTGCCAAGGCGCTCCAGGAATGGGGGGAGCCAGTCATCGTAGCCACCAAGTGCGGCGTGTTGCCCAACGAAGATAAAACTCCACGCCGATTCGCTTCCCGTGAGACAATCCTGCAGGAGGTCGAGGGGTCGCTTCGCCGGCTCCAGGTCGACACAATCGACCTGTACCAACTCCACTGGCCGGAGCCGGACGAAAATGTCGAGGAGGCATGGCAGACACTGCTCGACCTGCAGACACAAGGGAAGATTCGCTGGCCGGGCGTTAGCAACTACTCGGCGATCCAGCTTGACCGTGCTGCCGCACTTGGCCCGGTTTCTTCGCTGCAACCGCGCTACAGCCTGATCAACCGGCAGATCGAGGAGGAAGGGCAGATGGAGTGGTGCCGCGATAATCAGTGCGGCATCGTCTGCTACAGCCCGATGGAGAGCGGGCTGCTCACCGGCAAAGTCACCCGCGACTGGATCGACAACCTGCCGGAGAACGACTGGCGCCGTCATAAGCAGGCGGATCACCCTGTGGCCTCCCTGCTCCGCCCGCCCAAGCTCGAGCCTTTCCTGCAACTCGTGGATCAGTTACGGGCCATCGCCAGGCCAAGCGGACACACCGTCTCGCATCTGGCCGTAGCGTGGACGCTGCGTCGGCCAGAGATCACCTCAGCCATCGTCGGCGCTCGCCGCAAAGGCCAGATCGCTGAGACCGTCCGTGCCGCCGAGTGGCCGCTTGGCCAAGCTGAGCAGGACGCCGTGGCGACAGTAATAGATGCATTCCAGAAGGCGATCGATTGACCGGGCAACCGCGCGGGAACAATCAAAATAAAAAGTCGATTGTAATTGCCAAGCAGACCGGTTTCACGTAGTAAAGGGCGCATGGAAATGGCAATCGGACTTCTCGTCATCGGTTTTGTTCTGATGTTTTTCGAGGTGCTCCTGCCAGGAATGGTGCTAGGCGCCTGTGCCATTCTCACGATGATTGCATCGGTGGTGGTGGCCTATATCAACACCGATCATGGCAACATCTTCCTTGTCGTGGCGCTGGTCTCCACGGCCATCTTCACCACCTGTTTCGTGATGTGGTTCCCGAAATCCGCCATGGGACAAAAACTCGCCTCCTCTTCCGCCGTCGGTGATTTGGGTATTGATTTATCCCAATTGCTTAATCAGACTGGCTCCGCATACACTGATCTGCGCCCCTCCGGCAAGGCGGTGATCGGCGACGACCGGGTGGACGTCGTCACCGAGGGGGCGTTCATCGAGAAAGATCACCCCGTTAGGGTCGTGGCCGTGGAGGGCAAACGGGTGGTTGTCCGTGAAACATGATTTTTGAGTTGAAACTAAAACCTCCAAAATAAACTGAAAAAATGACTCCAACACAATTAATCGTATTCGGAATTGCTGGCCTGATTCTGTTCATCCTAGCGATCGTCGTCCTGAACTTCGGGACAACGTGGTTGAGGGCCTACGTTTCCGGAGCCAAGGTGACCTTCATGGAATTGATCCAGCTGCAGCTCCGAAAGATTCCGATCCGTCGAATTGTCGACCCACGAATCACCGCGGTGAAGTCCGGTATTCCGGTCACCATTGATGACCTTTCCACACACTTCCTCGCCGGAGGCCATGTCGAAATGGTGATCCAGTCTCTGATCAACGCCCAGAAGGCCAACATCGACCTGGTGTTTGACCAGGCCTGTGCCATCGACCTGGCGACCAAGGGCACCAGCAAAAACGTGGTTGAGGCGGTGCATACCTCGGTCAACCCACAAGTCATTGACTGTCCCCCTGCCAGCGGTTCGAAACGCAGCATCGACGCTGTGGCCAAGGACGGCATTGTCATCAAGGCCCGCGCCCGCGTGACCGTGCGCACCAACCTCTCCAGCTTCGTCGGCGGCGCCACAGAGGACACCATCGTCGCCCGTGTCGGCGAGGGCATCGTCTCCTCCATCGGCTCCGAGCAAAGCTACAAAGACGTGCTCGAGAACCCGGATCGCATTTCAAAGAACGTGCTCTCCAAGGGCCTCGACAGCAACACCGCCTTCGAGATTTTGTCGATCGACATCGCGGACGTCGATGTCGGCGAAAACGTTGGTGCCAAGCTGCAGGCAGAGCAGGCAGAGTCGAACAAACTCGTCGCCCAAGCCCAGGCAGAAGTCCGCCGTGCGGCAGCCGTGGCGCAGGAGCAGGAGATGACCGCCCGGGTGGCGGAAATGCAGGCCAAGGTCGTCGAGGCCGAGGCACAGGTGCCGCTGGCCATGGCCGAGGCGTTCCGCAGTGGCAACCTTGGCATCATGGATTATTACCGGATGAAGAATCTCGCCGCCGACACCGATATGCGCAGCAAGATCGCCGGCACCGACGAGGCGGCCGATTCCAACAAACCGAAGTCGTAAACCATCTTGGCAAACGATTTCACAGAATTGCTGATGACCACACCTCAAGGCCAAACGGTCTTGGCTGAAGTTGACGGACAACTGCTCCTGTACCTCGTGTTCGGCCTGCTCGCCGCACTCGCGAGTTGGATCAACAAACGCAAGGAGGCCGCCAAGCGTGATCGGCTAGCCCGGGCTGTACCGGTGCAACCCTCCAAGGCAGAAACAACCGAGGAACCCAGCGGATGGCTGGGTCGACTTGAGCAACTAGTCGAGGCGCAACTCGAAAAAGTCGATGACTCCAGCGAGCAACTGGAGAGGGAATACGCTGATAACTACGAGCAGGAATCGACCGATCTGCCCCCGATAATTGGTGCCGCCACGCCGGCGGCCACACCGCTGGTTAGCGTGACACAGGAAGGGTACAAGGAAACGCCGCTAGCCCGGCAGTTGCGCAAGGCCGAACAGGCCAGCGTCACACGAAAAACAGCCCCGGTTCGTTCGCCCGTATACGACTCCCCCATTTACGCCAGTAACATCGCGCGGCATATCGCCTCCGACATCAAAGTTGCGCAGCAGGCTGTCGTTGCCTCCATCATCCTCAGCACGCCCAAGTCACTCGAAAGCCCCGGGCAAACCACCCGCCACTAAAAACCACTCACCGTTCCGGCCTTGTCAGCGGGAAGGCGTTGGGCAGATGCCGCACGTCGATCACTTCTCCGTCACGCAGCAGCACCTCGACGATGTCGAAGCGGAACTTGGTTTCCAAGTTACCAAGACGCTTCAGGTATTCCTTCGCCGCCTGGCCAAGACGCCCGCGCTTGCGGCGGTTCACCGCGGCGGCGGGGCGCGTCCAACCGCCCTCCGTCCGTGCCTTCACCTCAACGAACACCAGACAGTCGCCGTCCCGAAACACGAGGTCGATCTCGCTGTCCTTGGTTTGGAAATTGGCGGTGAGAAACTTGAGCCCGGCCCGCTGCAGATGGCGCTTCGCCGCCGCCTCGCCGACCCGACCCCGACGCAGATGCTCCGGCCCGCGCTGCAAGCCAAGCGCCTGCTGAAGCTTCCACCAAAGCCTCATTGGTCCCCGGCAAACAGGCCAAGCTGCGGCTCCGGCCGGATCGGCGCGAAACTGTGCCGGTGCAGCGGGCACGGCCCCAGCCTGCCCAAGGCTTCGAGATGCCTGCGCGTGCCGTACCCCATGTTTGTGGCGAAGCCGTAGCCGGGAAACTCGGCGTCAGCCTTCGCCATCATCCGGTCGCGCGTCACCTTGGCCAAAATACTGGCAGCGGCGATCGAGTAGCTCAGCGAGTCGCCCTTCACGAGTGCCGTCTGAGCCTGGACAAGCGACGGCACCGCGTGGCCGTCCACCAGCAGATGCCCCGGCGCTTTGCCAAGCGCAGCCACGGCCTCCCGCATTGCCTTGTGCGTCGCCTGCAAAATATTGATCCGGTCCACCTCCTCCGCCTCGACCACGGCAATGCCGAACTCGAAACCCTCCAGCGACTGAAGCAACTCGAAAAACAGCTCCCGTTTTTTTGCGCTCACCCGCTTCGAGTCGTTCACCCCATCCAGCGGTTTGCCCAAGCCGGCGCAGATGTGACCGGACGAAAACACCGCCGCCGCCGCAACCACCGGCCCAGCCAGCGGCCCTCGCCCAACCTCGTCCACCCCGGCAATCCGCGTGCTGCCCTTGGCCAAGCACGCCCGCTCATGCGTGAATCGGTCAAACACCATCGCTACACGAACTTGCCTGGGTTAAGGATGCCGTTCGGATCGACTGCCCGCTTGAATGCCACGTGCAGCTTGCGCGACTCGGGCGTCGTGGCCTGCTCCCACCACGGCAGCCGCGCGACGCCAATGCCGTGCTCCCCAGTCACCACCCCGCCCCACACCAACACTTGGGTAAACAGGTCATCCAGCGCGGCGTTGCTGCGTCGCACCTGTTCCGGGTTCGACTCGTCCATCATCAGGTTGACGTGGATGTTGCCGTCGCCGGCGTGCCCGAAACAGGCGACGCGGATGCCATGCTTTTTCTGCAGTTGCGTGGCAAACCGGAACAGCGGCGCAAGCTTGCCGCGCGGCACGGCGATGTCGTTGTTCAACTTGGTCAAACCCGTGTCACGTAGCGAATACGAAAACTCGCGACGCAGTTGCCAGAACCGCTCAACGCCCGCCGGGCCAAACCCTTTTCGTGTGTTCAACGGCGTATAAGGCTTAAGTAGTTTCAGCAATTGGCCCAGTTCGCCACGCACAGATTTTTCCTGGCCATCCAACTCGACGATGAGGTGAGCCTTGCAGCCGTCGAAAAGCTTGCTGCCAGTGCGCTCCCGGGCCGCCTCGAGCGTGAAGGCATCAGCCACCTCGACGGCGGAAGGCAGAAAACCAGACCGAAAAATCGCCTGGATCGCCTGGGTCGCTTGGCGCATCGAGCCGAAACCCATCCCGACACAGGCCCGAAACGGCGGCATCGACAGCAGCTTTAGAGTCGCCCCGGTGATCACCCCAAGCAACCCTTCCGAGCCGACGAAAAAGCGCGCAAGGTCGAAGCCTGTTTTGTTTTTGTGACACCGCCCGCCGAGCATCGCGACCAAGCCGTCCGGCAGTACGACCTCCAGCCCAAGCACATAGTCGCGCGTGACTCCATACTTAAGGCAGCGTGGGCCACCGGCGTTGGTCGCAATGTTGCCACCGATGCTGCAGTCCGCTCGGCTAGCCGGGTCGGGCGGGTAATACAGACCGTTGGCCTCGGCGGCGTCCTGCAACGCAGCCGTGATGACCCCTGACTGAACCACGGCCACGAAGTCGTTCCCGCTTATTTCGCGGATGCGATTCATCCGGGCCAGGCTCAACACGATGCCGCCGCGCACCGGCACGCAGCCACCGACATAGCCGTGCCCCGCTCCCCTCGCCGTCACCGGGATGCGATGCCGGTTGGCGAACCGGAGAATCTCAGCGACGGCTTTCGTGCTGCTCGGGAAGGCCACCGCGTCAGGCAGATTGGCGGCGAACCATTTGTCGCCGGTGTGCTGACGAAGCGTTTGCTCGTCCATCCGAAGCGTCCCCTTGGCCAAGCGGCGTGCCAGTTGGCCAAGTTGCTTGCGGCGGGTGGCTGTCATTCGACCGGGTGACCGCACGATTTCAACAGCTCCCGGGCCTCCTCCTCCCGATCCTCCGGCACCTGCACGCGGATTCCACCTGCACCGACCACATAGCACTCGACCACCAATGCGCTGCTCTCGTCGGCGACAAACACATCAAAATCCGCCGCCTCGAGCTGGGATCGCACCAGTTGCGCCTCCGCCGAGTTGAACGCCCGAAAAACCGTCTTGAGTTGCATAGTCAAATCTCCACCGAGCGGGCCCTGCGGATCGAATCGAGCACAGCAAAGGTCAACTGCATGCTTTGCCGCGCCTCGACGTATGGAAGGGGGTGTTCAGCCATGCCGCGCAAAAAAGCCAACCAAGCAGCCATCTGCTCGGCGTGGCCTTTCGAGCCGTACCGGAACCGCCGCCTCGAGCCGCGCTGGTACACGGCCAACGACTGGAAGTTGATGATCTCTGCCACGATGCCGGCGCCGTAAACGGTGCAATGCTCCTTGGGATAGGTCGTGTCGCCCTCGGCAGAGTAAATCAACTGCCCGCTGGAGCCGTCGGCAAACTCGACCTGCGCCGCGACGCTGTCCGGCAGTGGCAGTGCCCCGCCGGCGGGCCAGGTCCCCTGCGCCGTGACACGCACTGGCCGCGAGCCTAACAGGAAACAAAAGTAGTCGAGAAAATGGCAGCCCTCGCTGATGACGCGCCCGCCACTCTCGTCCTGGTTGGCATACCAGTGGCCGGCGTCGAGATTGCCCGCGAACACACGGAAACTGGCCGACTTCGGACCGGGCACACTGTCGAGTCGACGTTTCAACTCGACGCTCGCCGGGGCAAACCGGCGGTTGAACCCGACCTGAACACTTTGGGGATGCGCGGCAATTGCCTCGTCAATTTCGTCCAGCTCAGCAGCCGACAGGCAGAGCGGTTTCTCGACGAACACTTGCCGTCCCGCCTTGAGCGCAGCGATGACCATCGGCGCGTGCAGATGATTGCGCGTGCCGATGAGCAGTGCGCCGTCGCCCGCCTGGCCAAGCGCGGTCTCGGGATCGGTCGCCGCGTCGGCAAAACCAAACTTGTCGCGCACATGGTTTGCGCTGAGCGCAGTGTTGTTGACGACCGTGCCAAGCGGGATGCGGCCCTTGAGGTTCGGCAGCAACATCGTCCGCACAAAATTACCCGCCCCGATCACATCAAGCCGTTCTACCGGCTTGGCCAAGCGCGTGGCCGATTCGAGATCGCCTGGCTCGACGCTTGACTTGACCTCGTCCGGGGGCGAGGCATCGTCCGGCTCACCATACTCCATCACCACACCGACGTCGTCCGACGAACCGTCACCAAGAGCTTGGTACACCGGCAACGCAGCCTCGAACTTCACACGCCGGGTGGTGATCGCGCCGAGGTCGATTTCGCCCGTGCCCAGAAGGTGCAGACAGGCCTGAAAATTGCGCTGCTCGGTCCAGCGTACGTAGCCAATCGGGTAGTCGACCCCTCCCCACTCGTACGACGGATCGTATCGGCCCGGGCCGTAAGAGCGCGAAAAACGGACGTCGAGTTCCTTGTTCGCAAAGACGCGCCAAGGCAGCTCTATCTTTGTGATGCCGACATCGACCATGCGGCCGCGGTCGCGCAGTGCGTCGGCACACTGCTCAATCGGCGTATTGCTGTCGGTACCGACGCAGATCACCGCAGCGTCGACGCCGTGGCCGGCGGTCCATTCGCGCACTTCGTTTTGCAACTCTTGCGACGACGAGATCACTACCCGCTCCGCGCCCATCGCCGAAGCATGCGCCCGGCGCGACTCGTCGAGATCCACCGCCATGACACGCGCGCCGTTGGCCTTGAGCAGGGCCGTGACCAGCAGGCCGACCAAACCCTGTCCCATCACCAACACTCGGTCGCCGAGGCGCGGCTCGGTCTGGCGCACCGCCTGCATCGCGATCGAAAGTAGCGTCGTGTAGGCCGCCTGCCACATTGGCACTCCCTCAGGCACCTTGACCGTGAGCATATCCGGCACGGCGATGTACTCGGCGTGAAAAGCGCATTCGGCGCCACCGCAGGCCACGCGGTCGCCTACGCGAAAACGGGAGTTGCCCTCATCCACCGCCTCAACAATCCCGGCCGCGCTGTAGCCGAGCGGCGTCGGCGACGAGAGCCGGTTGCGCACCTTTTCGTAAGCCGACTTCCAGCCGATATTCCGCGCGGTGTCGATGACCTTGCGCACCTGGTCGGGCCGGGCCTTGGCCTTTTGGAGCAGGTTCATCTTGGCCTGCTCGACCTTCATCTTCTCCGTGCCGATCGAGATGACCGAGTGCGTGGTGCGCACCACTACCCCTCCCGGCGGCGGGACGGGCCGTGGCACCTCCTGCCACTCCATCCGTCCATCCTGATATTGCGCAATCTGTTTCAAGCCGCGAAAAAACTAACACGCACCACCGGGGGCGTCACCGTTTAGTGACACCCTACTTGGTTTTCTGTTCGATGATTTTGGCGTCCGGGGTGAGGGTGATTTCGGTCAGGCCGGCGGGGAGGGAGGTTCGGGTGGTTTTGCCGCTTGGCCAACGGATCTCGATGGCGGACGGCGGGCTGGGTGTCGCCAGGACCTTGGCCAAGCCGTCCTGCGAGCCGTAGCCGCTGCCAAGCTGCCACTCGCGCCACGTGCCGGTGGTGGTGTCCGGCGCCTGGCCGAAGTGCAGCCGAGACGACGCGCCGATGGCGTCCGGGTTCAACCGGCCGCCAACCAAGCGCACGCGCAGGCCCGGCTTTGCCTGATTGTTGCGGAACAGCCGCGTGCGTCCGCCGCTCTGCGTGACGACGAGGTCGAGCCGGCCGTCAGCGTCGTAGTCAGCAAGGGCGCAGGCGCGCTGGTCGCCGTAAATTGCCAAGCCGGCCTCGTGGCCTTTCACCGGCGTGAAACTGGCCTGAGCCAGGCCTCGCAGCCAGAGGCCGCGCCCGGCATCGAGCCGGTCGGCATCAGTCGGAAACGCGGCGAAGTTCTGCGCGAGGAACAGGTCGTCGAATCCGTCACCGTCTAGGTCACCCACCGACACGCCAAAGGCTGGCGACAACTGCGCCTCCGGTGGCAGCGGCTTCGCCTCGAAGCCATCGGGACGATTTAGGAAGAGCATCGACTGCAGCACCGCCGCAGTCACTGAGCGAACCGGTGACGGGTGATGATCCACCAGTGTTTGCACGCCGGCATCGGCAAAGGCGCGATGCGTCTGGAAAACGCCTCGCAATCCGGGATAACCAGTGAATAGGGCCAACAGGTCGCGCGTCGGCAGGTATCTTTTTAGCCGCTCATCCCACGCACCGAGGAGAAGCGATGTCGGTACGCTCGAGTTGGAAAAGTTGTAGTGGAGGCGTGGCGGGTTGATGACGTTCGGGCGCATCGCTGAGTTAAGCCCCCAGTTGGTGGCAACGATGTCGGTGCGGCCGTCTGCGTCGAAGTCGCCGGTGGCCACGCCCTGCCACAGGCCGGTCAACCCGCTCAGGCCAAGCGGCTCGGTTATCTCGCTGAACACGCCCTGCTGATTCTTGAACACCCGTACCGGCCCCCACTCGGTGGCCAAGATCAACTCGGGGAACCGATCGGCGTCGAGGTCGCTGAAAACTGCGCCGTTCACGAGGCCAAGCGCCTGTCCCAGCGTGCCACCGGCCGGCTCGAGACTGCGCGTGGTGTTGCGCAGCAGCACCGAGGCGCTCGCCTGCGGATAATGCCCCGTGACCGCGCGGCCACCGATGAACACATCTAGATCGCCGTCGGCATCGATGTCCGCGACAGCAATTGGCCCCGGGATGATGCCGTCGAGCGACTGGCCGCCACTGGCCAAGCCGCCGCCCTTCTTGAATGTCCGGAGGCGAGCCTTCGAGCGCGGCGATTCGTATTGGGTCACCACCGCCAGCCAGGTGCGCCGGCCGCTGCCGTCTACCCAGCCGCAGGCGCTAACCACATCTCCCGGCATCTTCAGCCCGGCGGCACTGGACACGATGCTGAACCGACCATCACCCAGGTTCTGGTACACCCCGACCGCCGAACCGGCACCGGCGCCAATCAGCAGGTCATCATCTCCGTCGTGGTCAAAATCGAGCCACGCCACGCCCGGCCCGGCGCGGTCAAGCCGCCTTGGCAACAACGGCTGAAGCGCAGTGTCGTCGTAAGCATTTTCAACATGTGTGTAGTTGAGTAGGCGGCTGGCGTCCTCAAAGAACGGTTCAGGCTCGCGCTTGGCCAAGGCAGGTTTCGGGGGATCGCCGCTTGACTCGGTAATCTCGTAAAGGTGGTTCGGCTGCGGGTCGGTGATGAACGAGCGGTGGCCGCTTGGCCAAGCGACCTCGATCGAACACTTCACCCCACCGGTGCCCATTGCGAATGTCCGCCGCGGCTGGTCGCCGGAGAGGTAACGGCCGCCGGCAATGATCTCCTGTGTCTGCCGCATCGGGCCGACAGCCACCGTCACGCGTGCCCCGATGCCGTGCGTGTTCGGTGCCCGACCGCGCAGTTGCACCGCCACCCGCGGCGCGATGGTGTCGTTGCGATACACCAGCGGCGGCTGGTTGAGGCAGTTGATGACAAGGTCGAGGTCGCCGTCATTATCGAGGTCGCCGGTGGCGATGCCGTGGGACATCTGCGGAGAATTGAATCCCCACGCCTGACCCATCTCGGCGAAGGTGAAGTTGCCCTGATTCCGGTAGGCGACGTTTGCCGTGATGTTGGGCGGGAACATCAGCGGGCCGACCTGCTCGCGCTTGGCCCTGGGGATGCGCGCGAATCGGGACTGCGCGTCGCGGTCATTGACGTCATGCAAATGGCCGTTGGTGACGAGCATATCGTCGTAGCCGTCCAAGTCGACGTCGAGGAACACCGGCTGCCACGCCCAGTCGGTCGCCTCGACTCCGGCGTAGCGGCCCACCTCGGCAAAGGTGCCGTCACCGCGGTTCCAAAATAGCGTGTTGCGCGCCACCTGAAGGCGCTTGGCCAAGCCACCCGGGGCGGGTGGAAGCGGATTGTTTGGGCTGGACTTCGTCAAGCGCGTGGCGGCGTCACGGCTGAGCATTTCCACCACGAAAAAGTCGGTGTGGCCGTCGCGGTCGATGTCAGCAAAATCCACCCCCATGGAAGCGTAGGCGACCGAGCGCACCGCCTCCGGGCCAGCCTCGCGGAATTTGCCTGTGCCATCGTTGAACCAGAATCGATCCGGCGTCTGAAAGTCGTTGCAGACGTAAATATCGGCAAAGCCGTCGGCGTTGATGTCCCGCATCTGCACGCACAGCCCAAAATCAAGAGGCTCGGCAAACGGTTGGCCATTGGGCTGCACAAACCGCCCGGCACGCCACGGCACACGCTGGAACACGCCTTGCCCGTCATTAAGGTAAAAGGCGTCTGCCTCGCCGAACTCGATCAGTTGGCCGTTGATGATTTTTAGACGGTCGGCGTGCTGGCCGGTCACGACCGGTTTGCCGCCCACTTGCCGCACCGAGTACGACCCGCCATCGCGCAGCAGCGCCAGCTCGCCGAAGTGGGCCACGTAGAGGTCGAGGTCGCCATCGCGATCCACGTCACCCAGCGCCAGCGTCGTGCCGGAGGCGCGGCTCTCCAGGCCGGCCTTGGCCGTGGCATCGGTGAAGTTCCCGTTGCCGTCGTTCAGCAGGCAGATCGTGCCGTTGCGAAACGTGGTCAGCAGCAGGTCAAGCGCACCGTCTCCATTCACGTCGGCAAACGCCGCGCCGCGCGTCAGGTGCCCGACCGCCGCTGCTCCGTTTGCATCAGCGGCAAGCTGAAACTGCCAGCCGCCTCGGTTGAGGTACAGTTCGTTGCTGCCTTCGAGCCGGCAAAAGTAAATGTCACACAGGCCGTCTCCATCGGCGTCGCCCAATGCCACGCCGGAGCCGTTGGTCAGGTTGGAGCGCTTGGCCAAGGCGGTCCGGGAGACGCGATTGGTGAACTGCAGGCCAAGCGCAACGGTAGGCAGGACCGTGAAGCCAGGCCGCCCCTGCCCCGGCAGCGTGAGCCTGGCCAGGCGATGCCCATCCGCCTCCCTCCACTCCAAGCGGTTGGCCAAGCCGGTAAATCCAGCGGCCAGCAGCCCAAGCGGCAGCAGTAAAAACAGCATGCGAGGCATTCCGATCACGCACGGAACGTAAAGCCACCACCGAGGCGGGGCAAAGGGATTTGTTGAACGCACTCGACAAACGCCAGATTGGCGGCCAGATTGCCGTTGCTGTCACGACTCTCCGTTTAATATGAACCAGATCACCATCGTCACCAAGGATTACAACGGACTCGCCGCTGACATTACCTCAGCACTCGGCAGCAATGACATCAACATCGAGTCGCTCGACGCGAAGAAAATCGACGACATCGGTGTCATAATGCTCCGCGTGGATCAATACGACCGCGCCCAGCACGTCTTGAATGACGCCGGCTGGAAACCGATCACCGAGGACGCGCTACTGGTTCGTGTGAAAGATGAGCCTGGTGCAATCGCCCACTTGGCCAAGCGTTTCCGGGATGCCGATTTACACGTGAGCAGCATGCGCATTGTCCAACACCACGGCGACTGGGGGGCGATCTCCGTCTGCGCCGAACCAATTGAGAATGCGCGGGAACTTGTGAAGGATCAGCTGCTGGCAGACACTGCCAGTGACTAGGCGGACGGCCCATTGTTCGCCCGACTCGTGAGGCCGAGGCGGATAAAGCGAACCGGCAACTGTGACAACACCATCCCGCAGAACATCAGCAGGCAGCCAGCCAATTCCCGCTCGCTCAATTTTTCACTTAGGATCAGCCAGCCAGCAAACACGCCCACCACGGCCTCCATCGCGAAAATGATCGAGGCATGCGTCGGGTGCGCCTTGCGCTGACCGATGATCTGCAGTGTGAAGGCGATCGCAATCGACATCAGGCCAAGGTAGAGTGCGGGTAATAACGCCGCACGAAAGCCGGCCTGTTCCATCGGCTCGGCAAACCCTCCCACGACCCAGCTCGCAGTCGCGCACACCATCACCTGCCCGAGCGCCAAGTGCAACGATGACACGCGATTGGTAAACCGGTCGATCACCAGCACATGCCCAGCCCAACAGAACGCACCGAAGAATACCAGAAGGTCACCCTGGCCGATTGCCCACTCCGCGTCGGACTGATTGAAACTCAGCAGCCACAGCCCCACCGTGGCCAACACCACACCGGCCCAGGTCTGGAAATTCGTCCGGTGCCCGACGAACAGCCCCATCGCGGGAACGATGACCACGTAAAGGCCGGTGATGAACCCAGCCTTGCCGGCCCCTGTCTCCTCGTCTGAGATGCCTGCTTGTTGAAGTAGTGATCCGAGGAACAGGAACAGCCCCGCGCTCAGGCTCGCCTTCACCCAGTCGCAGGAGCGGAACCCCTCCATCACCCGACCTCGGTGCCAGGCAGTCAGGATCACCAGGAGGCAAACGGCGCCGATCGAGTAGCGGGCGGCGTTGAAAGAGTTTGGGCCAAGGTGCGCCGAGCCCATCTCCTGCGCCACAAAGCCAAACCCCCATATCGTGCTGGTAAGCAAAAGCATCAAATTGCTGTGGAGTTTGTCTCGATTCATTTTGCTTGGCCGCGCGGCCGCGCGCACGATATCGCTTGACGCCCCGGCGCTGAAAGACTGAATTGCCCGCGATGCAATTCCGAACCGTACTCCTGTTAGCCGCTGCACTTGGCCAAGCGGCCTCGGCGCAAACGGTCGACTGGCCTCAATGGCGCGGTCCAACCCGCGACGGCTTCCTCCCGGCGAAGGGCCTTGCTTTGAGCACCTTGCCCGCCCAAGCAAAAGTGCTCTGGAAAGTCAAATCTGCGGAAGGTTTGGCCTCGCCGGTCGTGGCGGACGGCTCCGTGTTCCTGTTCGAAAACCGAAACGGGAATGAAGCCTTGGTCGCCCTTTCCATCACGGACGGCTCCGAGCAATGGGCCACAGAACTGTCTCCTGTGTTTGAAGACGGCCAGGGACCACGTGGCCCGCGCTGCACTCCAGTCATTGATCATGACCAGGTATTCGCCCAGTGCAGCCGGGGCACAATGCACTGTCTTGATGCCGAGTCCGGCAGGATCCAATGGGAGATCGACTATGCCAAACTGGGCATGAAATTTGTCGGGGAAAAAGGGCGTGTCCCGGGAGCGCGCCGCCACGGTTTCACCAACACCCCGCTCGTGGTCGGTGACATGGTATATGCATTGGTTGGTGGCAAGGGGCATGGCATCGTCTGCTTTAACCGCTCAAATGGTAAAGTGATCTGGAACGGACTTGATTACGAACCGGGCTATGCACCGCCCATTCCCGCCGTGATGGCTGGGCGCCAGCAGTTCGTCTGTTTTTTTGTCGAAGGCGTTGTGGGGGTAGATGTCCGGAACGGATCCGAGCTATGGAAAATCCCGATGAAAACCGATTACGGACGGCACGTCGCAGCACCCGTCACACACAACGACATGGTGGTGGCTGGCTCCCACCAGGTAGGACTTCAGGGCATCCGCGTGACTAGGGATGGCAATAAGCTTGGCGCATCGGTCACATGGAAAAACATTGAAGCCCAGCCGAACATCACCCACGGCGTTCGCGTCGGCGGGCATTACTTCGGGCTGGGCGACCCAGCCAAGCTGGTCTGCGTCGACATCGCCACCGGCAAAACAAAGTGGAGTAACGACAGCCTGTTCTTTCCCGACTCCAAGCGGGCCATGGCGGCGTTCATCGTGATGGGCGGCAACATCCTCTCGCTTAGCAGCGGCGGCGAACTGTGCCTGTTTGAAGCCTCGCCGAAAGAATTCAACGAACTTGGCCGCACCCAGGTCTGCGGCATCAACTGGTGCATGCCGGCCTACGTTGACGGCAAACTGTTCGTTCGGGACGGCATCAGGAAAAAGGGCGGCAATCTGATCTGCGTGGACCTGACAAAGTGACGTTCAGCTGCCTGGTTTGATCGCGGGGATGGCCTGCAGATCCTCCGGGAGGTTTTCGGGATCGAACGTCTCGACCTCCATCGGCAGAAGGCACTCCATCGGCACCCCAACATCAACCGTGCCGTTGGAGCGATCAACGACAACACCCACGGCGCAAACCTCTGCCTGATGTTCCCGAGCAATGGCGATCGTCTCGGCGACTCGCCCGCCCCGGGTCACCACGTCCTCAACGATGACTAGCTTTTCGCCCGGCGCAATCGTGAAGCCGCGACGGAGCACGAGATCGCCCTCTTCCTTTTCAACGAAAATGAAACGCAGGCCAAGTTGCCGAGCCACCTCCTGCCCAATCACAAGTCCGCCCATCGCCGGGGACAGCACGGTGACCGGCCCGTAACCACGTAGCTTGTCGGCCAAGGACGCCCCCAGTCGCTCG
>JASMKO010000023.1 GCA_030749225.1 Verrucomicrobiota bacterium | reverse complement strand
GCTGACCGCCATCACGCGAACCTCTTGGCCTTCCGCCAGTTTTCGTTTCAACGTCTTGATGGGCATCAGCGCGGGGAAGATAAAAGCCAGCCGCCGGGAACACAAGCCAACCGCTTGGCCAAGAGCGGGATTGCGGGTAGCCTCGGCGCGTGAACACGATCGATCAACGCACTTTCCTCAAGCGCACCGGCCAAGGACTGGCCGGGCTGTCTTTCGCCCCCGCCGCCCTGGCCAAGCCGCTTGGCCAAGCGGAGCCGAACTCGTCCGCGCCGACGGTGGCCACGTTTTCCATCGTGGGCTTCGACCCAAAAACCGGCGACCTCGGTGTGGCGGTGCAGAGCAAGTTTTTCGCGGTGGGCAGCGTGGTGCCATGGGCCAAGGCCGGCGTCGGCGCGTTGGCCACCCAGTCATACGCCAACGTCGACTACGGACCGGACGGCCTCGACCGCCTGGCGAAGGGACAGTCCGCAAAAGAAACCGTGGATGCCCTTACGCAGGCCGATTCAAACCGACGTCTGCGGCAACTGGGTATCGTCGATGCGAAGGGCCGGAGCGCCTCGTTCACTGGCTCCGGCTGCAAACAGTGGGCCGGGCATATCGAGAAACCGAACTTCTGCACGCAAGGCAACATCCTGACTGGCGAAGAAGTTGTCCGAAGGATGGTTAGCGGCTATGAGAAGGCACAAAAGAAATCTGGCTCTGGACTAAGCGACTGGTTGGCTCTGGCGCTGATGGAAGGGCAGAAAGCCGGCGGCGACTCACGCGGCCGGCAATCCGCCGCACTACTGGTGGCCAGAAAAAACGGAGGCTATGCGGGGGGCAACGATCGCTTCATCGACCTGCGCGTGGACGACCACAAAACCCCGATAGTCGAGCTCCTGCGGCTTTTGGCCATACACAAACAAATTTTTCGCCGCGCCCACGAGAACCCGCCCAAAGCGAATTAACCCTTTGCAGCTTTTACCTGTGCAGTGCGGCGCTTGGCCACGATGCGCTTTATGATCTCGTCTGCGGTCACACCGCCGAGTATCACCAAGCCAATGATCGCAAACTCCAAGTGAGTTGAAACGCCAACGAGATTAATGGAGTTGCGCAACAAACGAATCACCGCAGCAGCAATAATCACACCTAAGATCGCGCCCTGCCCTCCCCTCAAGCTGCATCCACCGAGCACTGCTGCAGCAATGGCATAAAGTTCGTAAAACTCGCCGGTCTGCGCCGGTTGAACAGAATCCAATTCATAGGCAAACAGCAACCCTGATAATCCTGCAAGAAAGGAGCAGATCACGTAGGCTGTAATCTTAAGTCGGTCGGTCTGAATGCCACTGTATCGGGCACCCTCCTCGTTATTCCCTAAAGCAAGCAGATAGCGCCCCCAGATGGTACGATTGAGGAAAAACGCCGCCACTACAGCAACTACAAGTAGAAAGAAAAAAGGAGAGGCTAAACCAAATTTTTCCCCCGTGGTTCCAACGGCAGCGAAGATGAACCCTAATAAGACCAATGCACCGCTCCACAAGTGAAGTAAAAATGGTTTTTTTACTTCTCTATAATTCAAAATGCAAAAAACAAGCAGTGGAATATCGAGTAAAAGACTCGCAATTCCCCAACCTATGCTTTTCCTAAAGTTTGCAATTAACAGAATGACAAAAGTGACAAATACACCAATACACCCAACTACCATCATGCCAACACCCAATGGAGCCAACAAATCAACCAATAACATCTTGCCGCTGAAGAAAGAATATACCTTGCCGCTGAAGAAAGAATCCAATCCCTCAGTGCCGGGGTACTGCATGGTTTGGTTATCAGTCAACCACCTCGAGATGCCACGATAAAACAAAAGCCCACATAGTGTGACGACAAACGGTTGCAGTTTTACTTTGGTGATTAACAACCCGTGCATCAGGCCAATGACCAGAGAGAGCCCAAGCAACAAAACCACAGTCAGCGTGGGGTTCCATTGGTTCTTTACCGCCAATGCCAGCAGTGACGCAATAAGCCCAATCACGGAACCAATAGAGAGGTCGATTCCCCCGGTGATAATGACAAAAGCTACCCCAATACCCATGATGGCATACAAACTCGACCACTTCACGAGGTTCGTCATGTTGTAACCATTAATAAAATTCTCGTTACTCACCCAAGTGAACCCAAATATCAAAATGAACAAACCTAAAATTCCAAGCGTATTTTTGTTCATAACATATCTTTAAGCTGCGGCTTTATTACCGGTTGCCAGTTGCATGATCGCTTCCTCGGTCAACTGTTCAGGGGACAACTCGCCGGTGATCGCCCCCTCATGCATCACCAATGCCCTGTCAGCCATCCCGAGCACTTCCTCCATCTCGCTCGAAACAAACATCACCGCCACACCACGCGCGGCCATATCCTCCATGAGTTTATAGATTTCCTGCTTTGAACCGATGTCTATGCCTCGCGTCGGTTCATCCAGTAACAGTAGGCGCGGATTCATCGCCAGCCATTTTCCGAGAACGACTTTTTGTTGATTACCACCGGAGAGGTACTGGACGACCTGCTCGGTATGCGGGGTCTTGACGTTCAATTTCTTTATCGTTTCCTCCGCCAAATCAATCTCGCTCTTAAAATCGATCATTCCCAATTTCTGATCCATTCGAAGTCGAGCCAAACTCGAATTTTCACGAAAGCTCATCTGCAACACCAATCCATGTCTTTTGCGATCTTCCGGAGCCAAGACCACCCCAGCTTCAATCGCTTCCAAGGATGTGCTTGGTAGCAATTCTTTGCCGTCAAGTTTGATTGTTCCTCCGACGGCCGGTGTCACTCCGAAAATGGTTTGTAGAAGTTCCGTTCTACCCGCTCCAACCAGCCCTGCAATCCCGACAATTTCACCACCCCGAACGCTGAATGAAATTTCGTCTTTGGGGTGTGCCGGTGTGCGCAACCGATCCAATTCGAGTACCACCTCGCCCGGGGTTATAGCAGCACGTTTGTAAAACTGGGACAAATCACGACCGACCATAAGTTTCACCATGCCGTCATGGGTAATATCATCTCCCGCGAGTTCGCCGACGTTTTCGCCGTCTCTCAATACAGCTACACGATCCGACAACTCCATCACCTCCCCCAAACGATGGGAGATATATATAATTGCAATACCCTGTGATTTCAGATCCCGGATAACTTCAAAAAGATTTTCCGATTCTTTCTGGGATAAACTCGAGGTCGGCTCGTCCATTATGATGATCCGGGCATCAACCGAGAGTGCCTTCGAAATTTCAACCAATTGCTGATGCCCGATCGTCAACTCAGCCACAAGTGTATCCGTGGGAAAATCTAACCCAACCCGCTTTAGGTATTTCGCGGATTCCTCGTAAATCCGCTTGCGATCGATAATCCCGAACTTCTGCGGTTCGTTGCCGAGAAAAATATTTGCCGCGATATCAAGGTTTTCCGAGAGATTAAGTTCCTGATGGATCAACGCTATGCCATGCTTTTGAGCTTCACGTACCGATTTAATGTCAACCGGTTTACCATCCAACTCGATGGTGCCTTGGTCCGAGGTATGCACCCCTGCAAGGATTTTCATCATTGTGCTCTTGCCAGCACCATTCTCTCCCACCAAAGACAAAACCTCACCTTGATTCAAGGTGAGGTCTACATTATGCAGCGCCCGAACTCCTGGGAATTGCTTACCAATTGCAGTCGCTTTTAGCAGTAGTCGGGCGTCCGGCATTAATCCTTTTTCGCACCCAAAGCAGCCATCTCCCTCTTCTCATTCCAAAACTCGTCGATATTCTTCGCGGTCACGGTTTTGTAACCAACATCGATAAATTTGTTGGCAGGTATTAAAGAATTGTCATCATCAAGGATGGCTTTTAACACACGAACCGATTGATAACCGTATTTCCACGGTTGCTGACTGATCGTCCCGTAGGCATTGCCATCCTTGATCGCTTGAAGAAGCGCATCATCCTCGTCAAATCCACAAACTTTTATTTGTCCAAGTTTGCCCGCCTCCTTGATTGCCTGCAGACAGCGAGGCGGGTTGTAGGCGAACAAGCCAACCATGCAGGCTAAATTCGGATATTTGGTAATTGCATCCTCCGCGTTGGACTTGGCGGCATCCATCACAAAATTGTCGGTACGGGTATCAACGACAGTGTATTTTTCCCCCTTGAACACCTTGGCCACTTCATCGAACTCGATCTTCCCAAGCACTTGACTAGGACGATCAAGCAACTCGTCGATTACTCCCTGCCGACGCTGACGAGCATTTAACTGCTCCAGACGCCCAACGAAGATAGCCACTTCACCACCGTCTGGAATTGCCTCCTTAACCAGTTGGCCAAGCGCACGACCAGCCTTGTAGTTGTCGGTGCCGATATAAACCAACCGGTTACTATTCGGTGCATCGGCATCATGTGTGATCATTTTGGTCTGACCAGCAACCTCGTTTAAAAACTGGGTCTGACCATCCGCATCGATCGGGCTCACCGCGATTCCAGCAATGCCCTTGGCCAAAAGTGTTTCAAGAATACTCTTCTGATCAGCCAAGCCCTTCGGCGGAAAGTGAATTTCACACTCCACACCGCCCAACTCGGATTCAGCTTGTCGTACGCCAGCAGCACATAAATCCCAAAATGGATCAATGCCGTTGGTGACATAGGCAATTTTATGTTTAGTGCCTCCCCCTGTAGCATCATCACCGTCACTTGTCTTGCCACAGCCAACTGCAAAAACCACCGTAGCAGCCGCAATTATTGTCAGTTTTTTAATCATATTTTTGCTTATTTTTGTTGTTGTTAAAAAGTTAGTGCACGGTCAGGCCGCCGTTAACATGGATGTTCTGGCCGGTGACGAATGAGGACGCCTCGCTGGCCAGATAAATGATCGTGCCAGCCAAGTCTTCCGGGACGCCCCAGCGCTGCATCGGGATGGTCGAAAAGTAGCCGTCCTTCAACTCCTGCGGATCCTTCTCGTGACGCTCCACCGGAATCCAGCCGGGGGAGATCATGTTGACCGTGATTTGCCACGGCGCCAACTCGTGTGCGAGGCTACGGTTGAATCCGTTCTGCCCACCCTTGGCCGAGACGTAGGCCGTAAACGGCGTGATGCCAAGGTGAAACACCTCCGAGCCGATGTTGATGATGCGGCCCCAGCGTTGCTGCTTCATGTGCGGCAACACGGCACGCGTCACGAGATACGGACTCTTGATGAAGAAATCGAGCATGCTCTGGTAGAAATCCCAATCGTATTCCTCGATCGGCTTCTGCGGCTGGTCCGGGGTGGCGTTCAGGATCACAATGTCCACTGGACCAAGTTTCTCCTCCACCTCCCCCACAAGGCGATTGACGTCGGCCTCATCGGTCACGTTGGCGCGGAACATCGCCCCCTCCGCACCGGTGTCCTCAAACTCGGACAGCGCCTGGAGGGCCCGTTCCTCGTTGTTATAATAGTTCATCGCCACCCTGGCGCCTGCCTGGCCAAGCGCAACAGCCATGCGTTTTCCCAAACCGGTTGAGCTGCCGGTGACCAATGCCGTCCTGCCCTTGAGTGAAAACTGTTCCGTACTCATGCGTTTCTCGAAAGAACCGGGACGATACCGAAATCGCGCCACGAATGGAATCCCGCATTTTGCACTCAAACGCTTGGCCAAGCGCCGGGTCAGGGACCACAAATCTGCACGGCGGACAGGTGGGTCAGGTCTGGCACGGCCCAGTCCGGTTCACATTCCCGCAAGGCCTCCAGCGTTGCCCCGCCGGTGGCCACGGCGAGCGTACGTGCACCGATGTGCCGGCCACAGGCGACGTCCCTTGGCGTGTCGCCGACCACGACGATCTCCGGGCCGTCTAGCGGGCACTCGAGGTATTCGCCGCCCCGGACCTTGGCGGCGGCGGCAATGAGGTTGCGATCCTCGTCATCGTCCGAGAAGCCGCCGAACGCAAAACGATCCCACAGCCCGTAGGCACCGAGCTTGCGTTTGGCTCCCTCACGAATGTTGCCGGTCAGCAGGCCAAGCGCCGGCGCGTCCGGCAACGCCGCCAGCTCGTCGAGCATCCGCACCACACCGGGAAACGGCCCACCCCGATTCACGTCGATATGGCTGTCCACGAGACGGAGATAATGGCTAAAAAACGAGTCCCGGGTTTCCGCCGTGCAGTCGATGCCGCCGTGCCTGCACATCTCGCGGAAGAGCGAGTAGTCGGTGCGGCCGGCGAACTTCATTTTCCCAGTGACTTCGCCGACGCCAAACGCCGCCTCGAATGCCTCGCCGAATGCCTTCATCCCGGCGCCGCCGGTGCTCACCAGCGTGCCGTCGATGTCGAACAACACCAGCCGCACCGCGCCGCAGGCGGGGTGACCCACCCTGGGCCGGGCGGCCGTTTTGGTTTTGCCTTGGGCGTCAGCCATGATTTGCGTCGAGTTGCGCCGATCCTTGCCGTATGGATGGGTCTGCCGAGGAAGTCCCCCTTCAGGAACAGGGGATGGGCAAAATCTGATGCACCAACCGAAAAGTCAACCCGTCACCACCCGGGACGTGGGGAAAACGTGGGTTCCGCTTGCCTTGAGCTGGTTGATGATGGGGATCGAGCTGCCGCTGCTCAGCGCAGTGGTGGCTCGCCTAGCCAACCCGGAGGTGAATCTCGGTGCGTACGGCGGAGTGGTGTTCCCGCTCGCTCTACTTATCGAGGCGCCGATCATCATGCTTCTCACCGCCAGCACCAAGCTGAGCAGAGACCTCGACTCTTATAAAAAACTGTGGCGTTTCATGATGCTCGCCGGGGGAGGGCTATCGGCGCTGCACCTAGTCGTCGCCATCACGCCGCTGTTCGACTGGCTCGTCGGCGGGTTGCTTGGAGTCGAGGGCGACATCCTCGAGGCCAGCCGGCTGGGCATGGTCATTATGACGCCATGGACGTGGGCGATCGCGCACCGGCGTTTCAATCAGGGCGTCCTGATCCGGTTCGGCCGCTCCCGGGCGGTCACGTGGGGAACGCTCGTCCGCCTAGCCACCGACACTGCGGTGCTGGTAACCGCTTACTCCTTGGCCAAGCACATCGACCTGCCAAAATTGGGCATCATCGCCGCCACGGCGGCCGTCTCCGCCGGGGTCGTGGCCGAAGCGGTTTACGCAGCCTGGATCGTGCGACCGGTCGTCCGCGATGTCCTGCCCAGAGAGCGGTCCACCGAACCGCCGCTCGACCGCAAACGGTTCCTGTCGTTTTACATGCCGCTCGCACTGAGCCCGCTGCTCGGCCTGGCCGCGCAGCCGATCCTGACCGCCGGCATTAGCCGGATGCCGTTGGCGCTGGAGTCACTGGCCGTCCTGCCGGCGCTGAACGGCTTCACGTTCTTGTTTCGCTCCGTCAGCCTGGCTTATCTCGAGGTCGTGGTGGCGCTGATTGAACGGCCAGGCGGCTACGCCGCCCTGCGGCGCTTCGCCTGTTGGGCCGCGCTGGGTGTGTTTGGTCTCCAACTGCTGATCGTCGCCTCGCCGCTGGCCAACAACTGGTTTGGCACCGTCAGCGGGCTCAATGCGCCCTTGGCCAAGCTCGCCTCCCAAGCCGTCTGGGCGGCACTGGCACTGGCTACATTGGGGTTCGGCAGCAGCTTCTTCCAAGGGCTGCTCGTGCATTCGCACAAAACCCGCAGTGTCACCGAGTCAGTCATGGCATTTCTGATGGTGATCATAGCGGGGTTGACCGTGGGAGCTCACGGCGACTGGCTGGCTGGTGCCATTTTCGCCTACATCGTTTATTCGCTTGGCCAAGCGGCGCAGTTCGGATGGCTGTTTATTCGCAGCTGCGCCGACCGCAAAGCACTTGGCCAAGCGGAATAACTTCAAGACTGTCGCACACTCCGCATGGCCAAGGTCACAAAACCGTCACAAACATGATTTCCCTTGCATGCCCCACCAGCTTGTGCCTTAATTGTACTCGTTGTTGATTGAAGCTCAATCAGCGCGGAAGAAAGGAAACAGAAAATGGCACACTTCGTGAAACTAACCCAGGCTTCGCCAAGCGGTTACACCGAGGAGGATTCCAGGATTCTGTTCAACCTCGACACGGTCATCTCCGTTGAACCGGTGGGCGACCAGACGATGATCCAAACCCGCTGGGGGCGGATGACCGTCAAGGAGGACCTGGACACGATTCTGGATCTGGCGAATGCCGACCGGGGGGGCTTGCAAGCCCCCCAACTCGATTCGATCAATCGAATCAGCGAGGAGTCCCTCTCCTTGTAAAGACACGGGCGAAGGCCCGATTTGGAAAAACTGAATAAGCACTGAACCGCAGCCGGTTGCTCCTCAAAGGACGCCGGCTGCGTTTGTTTTCGGGGAGAAATGCAAAATTACCTACGTTGAAAATAGCCGCGTTGCTTTTCACTGATGGGCATATCCAAGCGTTGCATGACCTGCATCATGTCCTCCCAGACGTGGCGCCGGATCACCCACGATTGGTTGCGCAGAAGGTAGGACGGGTGGAAGGTGGGCATCACTGGCACGCCCCGGTACGCCTGCCAATTTCCGCGCAGTCGAGTGATGCCTGTCGTCATTTTGCCGAGCAAACCCTCGACGGCTGTGCCGCCCAGCGCAACCATGACTTTAGGCTGGATGATCTCAATCTGCCGCTTGACCCACGGGAAACAGGTTTCCATCTCGTCGGGGCGCGGCTTGCGATTGCCGTAAACCTTTCCGGGGGTGTCTGGGCGGCACTTGAGAATATTGGCGATGTAAACCTTGTCACGATCCAGCTCGGTGGCCTCGATGATCTTGGTCAGCAGTTGGCCAGCCGCGCCGACAAACGGCTCCCCCTCCCGGTCCTCGTCCTGTCCTGGGGCCTCGCCGATGAACATCAACTCCGCCTGAACGGTGCCAACGCCAAAGACCACCTGCGTTCGCGTCGACACGAGGTGGTCGCACTTGGTGCAGGCGAGCGCCTCGTCGCACAGCTTGGCCATGGTGGCTTCCCTCTCGTCGGCAGACAGCTGAGGCGAATCGCAAACGCTTGGCTCATCGGGGCGCTGCTGTTCCGCTTGGCCAAGCGGAACAGCCGTGTTTTTTTGCCTAGCCGGCTTGGACAAGCGGGAAAGCGATTCCGGCGAGACGTCAACGTATCGCACGCCGCGCTGCCGGAGTGACTCGAGGTGGCCAATGGTGGCGTCGAGCAGTTGATGATACACACCGTGCATCGACAAAACGGTAGGCCAGGTGAAAGTCGAAGCACAGGCCAAGTTATTCACCACCACGTGGCTGGGGGCGTCACTCGACGATGGCCTTGAAGGCCGCGTGATCCCGCACCGGATCCCAGGCGGTGTCAGTTTTCAACTCGCCAACCTCCATGCCAAGCGGCTTGTCTTTGAGGGAGTGCAACAGCTGAATGCATTTGTCCGCTTGACCGAGCTGCAGATAAATGAGGCCCATCTGGATGTGAATCCGCTGGGCGTTGACCGCGTTTTTGGCGAGCGGATAAAGCGCCATGGCTTGCCGCCCACGCATGAGCGCCTGCTCCGCGTCGCCCTGCATGGCGTAGATCAGGCCCATGTTAATCTGCACCCGCGGGTCGATCGGGTTTTCGGTCGCCATGCTCTTGAGCATCTCGAGGGCCGACTCGAGTTCGGGCCGCATTTTTTCCGGCGCGCCCATCCGCTCGTAAACGAACGCCCGCGCGAGGGCCTTCGGGATTACGCGGCTCTGCGAGAGGAAGGGATCTTGCTTGATGGAGTCGACCGCCTGGAGCGACGCGGCGTGGTTGCCACGCGCCAGCTCGAAACGGTGCTCGTGGATCAGGTACTTGTCCCGGCCGACAATCCCCTGCGCCTCCTTCAGGAACACCAGGGCGGCCTCCGGGGTGCCGTCGCGCGCCCAGATGGCGTCGATCTTGAGGCCGTAGTAATCGGCCGCATCGTTCAGGAGAATGGCGCGATCCAGAATCTCAATGGCCCGGTCGAAGTTCTTGGCAACGATGTGGGTAAAACCGATCTCGCGCAGGATCATGTCCGACTGCGGGTTCAGTTCCAGCGCCTTGGCCATGCTGGCTAACGCCAGCGGGAGGTCGCCCTTGGCCCGCTGCACCCATGCGATGTCCTCGATGTGTTGGGAAGCGCCCGGCTCCATTTGCCGAGCCAACTCGAACTCCTCAATCGCCTTGTCAAATTCGCCCAGCCCCCAGTAATGAAGGTAGCCCTTGGCCGTGTGCACCATCGGCGCCTCCGGCGCCAACTCGACCGCCTTCGCCACGCTGGTTCTCGCAAGGGCCAGCCGAGCTTCGGTTCGGTCAACCCCCGACCAGTGATAGCCCAGGTGGCACAGCGCAATAATGGCGTGTGCTTCCGCAAACTGTTCATCAAGCTGAACCACTTTCTCAGCGAGGGCGAGGTTGGTGTCGAGTTCCCGTTTGGCAATGTGCACGATGCCGCGTTGGAGCAGCACGAGGTAATGCTCGTACGCCTTCATATTCTGCGTCGGCTTGCGGGCTATCCTAGCCTGCTCCTGCTGTGTCAGGTTGGCCTCGAGATAGCCGGCGATGTTCGTAGCCACGCGCGTCTGCACGTCGAACACCTCGCTGAACTGCCCGTCGTACGTCTCCGACCACAGATGCCGATCCTCGCGCGCATCGATCAACTGCACGACGATCCGCACCTGCTCCCCAGCGCGCTGCACCGAGCCCTCTAGTACGTGGGCGACATTCAGCTTGGCAGCGATCTCCGGCGACGTCGGCCGGTTGTCGCCCTTGTACGCCATGACCGACGTGCGGCTGATCACCTTCAATGCGCCGATCTTCGAGAGCGTCGCGGTGATAACCTCAGTCAGCCCGTCGGCGAAATTATCGTCTGCCTCGCCCTTGGCAAAATTGTCGAACGGCAGCACGGCAATCGACTTTGACGGAATGGCGCTCAGGTCCACGTCACCGCTTGGCATGAGAAAAAACACAGCAACCGCCGCGAGCACCACCGCCGCAGCCGCAATGGGCAGCACGGGTGACTTGCTCTTGGCCAAGCGTCCGGGCAACTCGACCTTGCCGTGACTTGTCCCCACCGGCAGGCCATCGTTGGTAACGCAATACACCTCGAACACATCGTCGATCCCCTTGAACTTGGGGAAGCCGATGCTCTGCGTGGACAGGTCGGCGTGGTGCGCGATATCGCGCTGCACCTTGTCGGACACGGCAATGCCGCCTGGCGGCGCAACCGTCTCGACGCGCGAGGCGATGTTCACGCCGCTGCCGAGCACATCGTTCTCCGTCTGCACCACATCGCCCTGGTGCACCCCGATGCGCAGAACGAGATTCCTGACACCCCGGACGGCCTTCTGGATGCGAATCGCACATTGCACCGCGTCGTACGAACTGGGAAAGCTAAGCAGCAGCCCATCCCCCATCTCCTTGAGCCATTGACCGCCGGACTCCTGCACGATCGGCTGGACGATCTGCTTCTGTGTAGCTAGCAACTCGAGCGCCGCGACTTCGTCGCCCTCTGTCAGCTTGGAGAAGCCGACAATGTCGGTGAAAACGATGGCGGCAAGGCGGCGCTTGTGTTGTGGCGTGTCCACGGAAACAGTGCGAAAACCATAACTGCTTGGCCAAGCGCTTGGAAGCAAAACCGGGTGCTGGCTTCCCGTGCGCCTTGCCAAGCGGGGGTGGGTTCCCGTAGGTTTCCCGCCGCTTTCGGGAATGAAGGTTTACATCAACGGCAAATTTTACAGTGAGCAAAACGCGAAGGTGTCGGTGTTCGACCACGGACTGCTTTATGGCGACGGCGTGTTCGAGGGCATCCGCGTGTATCACGGCCGTGTGTTCAAGCTGAAAGAGCACATCGACCGGTTGTTCTGCTCAGCCAGAGCAATCATGCTCGACCTGCCGATGACGCATGCGGAGTTGATGGAGGCCACACTCGCGACCTGCCGCCGCAACAAGCTCAACAACGGCTACATCCGGCTAGTCGTGACACGCGGCCACGGCACACTGGGCCTAAACCCCAACCGTTGTTCCGACCCGCAGGTGATCATCATCGCCGGCAAGATCCAACTCTACCCGCCTAGCCTGTACAAAAAAGGGATGGAGATCGTGACGGTAGCAACAACGCGCAACCATCACAACGCGGTTAACCCGGCTATAAAGTCGCTGAACTATCTCAACAACATCCTGGCCAAGATCGAGGCGAACACAGCCGGGTACGAGGAGGCGATCATGCTTAACGCAGAGGGCTACGTGGCCGAGTGTACCGGCGACAATATTTTCATCCTCAAGGACGGGCAGATGTTCACCCCGCCGCTCTCGTCCGGAGCCCTGCACGGCATCACGCGCAGTACCGCGATCGACCTGGTGGCCGCACTGGGCATCCCCACCGCCGAGCCGAACATGACCCGGTACGACCTGTACAATGCGGACGAATGTTTCCTCACCGGTACTGGCGCGGAGATCGTGCCGGTGGTGAAGATTGACCAGCGCGTTATCGGCAACGGCAAACCGGGGACGGTCACCAAAAAGGTGGTCAAGGCGTACCAGGAACTGACCAAGGTCTCAGGCGAGCCGATCGCCCGGCGCTAACACCGGCCCACCGCGCCGCCTTGCCAAGCGATTGACCAAGTCAACAGCGGGAGCAATTTACCCGCTTCGGCCTTTTATTCTGGCAGGTTTCGTGCTATGTTCATTCCTGTTGTTGCACGGTTAAACCGCCTATCCTCCGCGCGACGACACCCATCATTGTCCGGACAAATGCTCTGCGATATTTGCAAGGAAAAGGAAGCGACGGTTCACCTGACCCAGATGGTCGAGGGCAAGACCAAGAAGATCGACCTGTGTGAGGGCTGCTCGAAGGCCAAGGGCGTGGACGACCCGGCCGGATTCTCGCTGGCCGACCTTCTGCTGGGGCTAGGCGCCTCCCAGGAGATGGAGGAGTCCGACGCAACGAAGGAGAAATGCCCCCAGTGCGGTTTCAGCCAGGCGGATTTCAAGAAGACCGGCCGGCTCGGCTGCGCGGACTGTTACGACCATTTTGAGGAAGGGGTGGAGGGTCTTCTCAAGAGCATGCACAAGGGCACACGTCACACCGGCAAGGCGCCGGCGGTTTGGCAGCAGACCAAGGTGTATGTGGATCGGCTCCACTCCCTGCAGGCCAAGCTCGACAAGGCAGTGGCCAAGGAAGATTACGAAAAGGCGGCGCAGTTGCGCGATGAGATCTCCCGGGTGAAGTCGGATTTCTCCGAGACCAAGGTGGGCTGAGCGATGAAGATTCAAGACATCCTGTCCAAGCCGGCGGAGGCAGCCGACCGCGAGGGGCCTTCCAACAAGATCGTGCTCTCCAGCCGCGTGCGCCTGGCCCGCAACCTGGCTGCCACGCCATTCCCGGGCTGGTCGAAAAAATCGGTTCGCGTCGAGACCTTCACGCACATTCGCGACAATGTGATGGAGGTAGAGCCGATGCGGGATGGCTTTCATACCGGCATGGAGGATTTGTCCACGCTGGACAAACAGCTCCTCGTCGAGCGACACTTCATCAGCCGCGAACACGCCGCCAAGTCGGCCGGCAGCGGCATGGTGCTCAGCCGCGACGAAGCCTTGTGCGTGATGATCAACGAGGAGGATCACCTCCGCATGCAGGCCCTGCTGCCCGGACTGCAGGTGGACCATGCCTGGAAGGCGATCGACCGACTCGACACGGCGCTGGAGTCTACCCTCGACTTTGCCTTCTGCAAGCGGCGCGGCTACCTGACCGCCTGCCCCACCAACCTCGGCACCGGCATCCGCGTGAGCGCGATGCTCCACCTGCCCGGGCTGGTGTTGGGAGAGCAGATCAACCAGATCATCCAGGCGGTCAACAAGCTGGGTTTGGCCGTGCGCGGCCTGCATGGCGAGGGCACCGAGGCGCTGGGCAACGTCTTCCAGGTCTCGAACCAGATGACCCTCGGCGAAACCGAGTCGGACATCGTCGAGCGGCTCAACAAAGTGCTGCTGCAGATCATCGACCACGAGGAGAACGCCCGGGCCAAGCTCCTCGAGAACAAGCCGAAGATGGTCTACAACCACATCGGCCGTGCCTACGGCATCCTGGCCAACTCCCACAGCATCTCCTCCAAAGAGACGATGAACCTGCTTTCCCTTTTGCGGCTGGGCATCGACCTGGGCCTCTTCCCTGGCAGCCGAGCTGCGTTGATTGAGGAGTTGTTCATCATCACCCAACCGGCGCATCTGCAGAATACCCGGACAGGCAAACTCTCCGCTGAGAAGCGGGACATCCTCCGGGCCGACCTCCTACGAGACCGACTGATGAAAGTGAACCGCCCGGCTATGCCGAAACCAGGGAAATCAAAAGAAAATGGCGAATAAACCCAGCGCTTGGCCAAGCTCAACCGCGGCCATCCCCAAGCTGGACAAAGCTCCCCGGAGCGGTCATGGTGGGCAAGGTTTTTTGGTATGAGTGACGAGTCAATGAACAACTTCACCCCGCGAGCCCAGCAGGTGCTGGCGCTGGCGCGCAAGGAAGCCGACCGGTTCAACCACAGCTTTGTGGGAACCGAGCACCTGCTACTGGGCCTGATCAACCTGGGCCAAGGGGTTGCCGTCAATGTCCTCCAGAAAATGGGCCTCGACCTCGAAACCGTGCGCCTCGAGGTCGAGAAACAGGTCGGCACCGGCCCGGACCAGAAACTGGCCGGCAACATCCCATACACACCCCGCGTCAAGAAGGTGCTCGAGCTGTCCAAGAAAGAAGCCAAGGCGCTGCACCACACCTACGTCGGCACCGAGCACATCCTGCTGGGCCTACTCCGCGAAGGCGAAGGCGTCGCGGCGCGCGTGCTGAAGAATCTCGACATCGACATCGACCAATGCCGCCAGGAAATCCTGCACGAGCTGGACCCGAACTTCGAGGGCGATGACAGCGTCGCCGCCGGTGTGGAGGAAGAAGAATCCGACGGCAACAAGAAACAGGTCAAGACACCGGCGCTCAAGGCGTTTGGCCGCGACCTCACAGAAATCGCCCGGAAGGGCGAGATGGATCCGGTCATCGGCCGGGCCGACGAGATCGAGCGCGTCATTCAGGTTCTCTGCCGCCGTACCAAGAACAACCCGGTCCTGCTTGGCGAGGCCGGCGTCGGCAAAACCGCCATCGTCGAGGGCCTGGCACAGGAGGTGGCCAAAGGCAACGTGCCGGAAATCCTTCGTGACAAGCGCGTCATCACCCTCGACCTCGCTCTGATGGTCGCCGGCACCAAGTACCGTGGTCAATTCGAGGAGCGCATCAAGGCGGTGATGGACGAGATCCGCCGGGCCAAAAACATCATTCTGTTCATCGACGAGTTGCACACCATCGTCGGGGCAGGCTCCGCCGAGGGCACCATGGACGCCTCCAACATCATCAAGCCGGCCCTGAGCCGGGGCGAGATGCAGTGCGTAGGCGCCACGACCCTCAATGAATACCGCAAATACATTGAGAAAGACGCCGCCCTCGAACGTCGTTTCCAGTCCGTCAAGGTCGAGCCACCCTCCATCGACGACGCCATCGACATCCTCAAGGGCCTGCGCCCACGCTACGAGGACCACCATAAGATGGATTTGACCGACGAGGCCGTCACGACCGCCGTCAAGCTCTCCGACCGCTACATCACTGGGCGTTTCCTGCCGGACAAGGCGATCGACATCATGGACGAGGCCGGCGCCCGCGCCCGTATCAAGGCCATGACCCGGCCGCCCGAAGTCAAGAACCTCGAGTCCGCGATCGAGGAAACCCGCACCAAGAAGGAGAAGGCCATCAAGGACCAGAAATTCGAGGAGGCCGCCTCCATGCGCGACGAGGAGAAGAAGGCCAAGGAAAAACTCGAGAGCACCCTCAACGAGTGGAAGAAAAACAACGAAGACGCCCGCGTCAAGGTGGACGAGGACGACATCATGCACGTCGTGGCCAAATGGACGGGCATCCCGCTCAAGCGGATGGAACAGGGCGACGTGCAGAAACTGCTCTCGATGGAGAAGGAAATCTCCAAGATCGTCATCGGCCAGAGCCTGGCCGTCGAGACGCTCTGCAAGGCGCTGCGCCGCAGCCGTGCCGACCTTAAGGATCCAGCGCGCCCGATCGGCGCCTTCATGATGCTCGGCCCGACCGGGGTCGGAAAGACGCTGCTGGCCAAGAGCTTGGCCGTGAACATGTTCGGCGACAGCAAGTCGCTCGTGCAACTTGATATGTCCGAGTACATGGAGAAGTTCAACGTCTCCCGTTTGGTCGGCTCACCCCCAGGCTACGTCGGCTATGAGGAAGGTGGCCAGCTGACTGAAAAAGTACGACGCAACCCCTACTCCGTCGTGTTGTTCGACGAAGTCGAGAAAGCCCACCCCGACGTCATGAACATGCTCCTCCAGATTCTTGAGGAGGGTAAACTGACCGACAGCTTTGGCCGCCAAGTAGACTTCCGCAACACGATCATACTGCTCACCTCCAATGTCGGCGCCGACCGCCTCAAGAAAGGTTCTACCATGGGCTTCAGCGCCCCCGACGACGAGCAGGACTACGAGCGGATGAAAGAAAACCTGACCGAGGAGGCCAAAAAGGTATTCCGCCCCGAATTTCTTAATCGGTTCGATGATATTGTTGTGTTCCGCTCCCTGGGCAAGCAGGAACTGACGCAAATCCTTGACCTCGAACTGGCCAAGGTCGAGAAGCGCCTGGCCCAGCGTGACATCCACTTCGGGCTGGACAAGGCCGCCCGCGACCTGCTGCTCGACAAGGGCCACGACCCCACTTACGGCGCGCGCCCCATGCGCCGGGCCGTCGAGAAATACCTGGAGGATCCGATGGCCGAAGAGATCATCCGCGGCGAACTGCGCGAGGGCGGGACCATCAACATCTCCGCCAAGGACGACAAGCTGGTCTTCACCCAAAAACAGGCGGAAGCCAAGAACGACGACACCAAGGTCTCGGGCTAGACCCGGTCCACTGCCTGGCCAAGCGGCACGACGAATATTGCGGACTCGCCACCGGCAAGGCGGATTGGTACAACGCGCCTGACTGTAGATGGGCCGATCCGCCGACAACCCGCTCAAGGATGCGCTCGCCAGCTTAGGCCGTGTGACTGTCCTGTTCCTGGAGGCACTACGCTCCATTGCCGCAAAGCGCTTCCGTCTCCGGGATCTTGTGGAGCAGATCCACTTCATCGGCGTGAAGTCCCAATCGGTCGTCTTGCTCACCGGCGCGTTCACTGGCATGGTGATGTGTGCGCAGTTCTACATCCAGTTTCACAAGGTGAAGATGGACAGCGCCGTCATGTCGGTGGTCAGCGTAGCCATGGCTCGCGAACTCGGGGCGGTTCTTACGAGCCTGATGATCGCCGGCCGCGTCGGCGCCGCGATGGCCGCTCAGCTTGGCACGATGAAAGTGACCGAGCAAATCGACGCCCTTCGAACCCTCGCCACCAGCCCGGTAGACTACCTCGTGGCCCCAAGGCTGCTGGCCATGTTCATTTCCCTGCCGCTGCTCACCGCCGAGGCCATCGGCATCAGCCTGGTGTCAGGGATGCTGGTGGCTGTGTACCTGCTCGGGCTGGATCCAGTCTTCCTGTGGAACAACATGGTGTTCTACACCTGGTCGGTGGACATCTGGATGGGATTAATCAAGGCGTTCATCTTTGCTGGCATCATTGCAACTGTTGCCTGCCACAAGGGGATGCACTGCGGTCAGGGTGCCGAGGGCGTCGGCAAGGCCACTACCGAGGCGGTCGTCGCCGCCTCCATCAGCATCCTGGTGTCCAACTTTTTCGTGACACTCGTTCTGAACAAGCTCCTGATTTACCAGGAATGATCGAAGTCAGCCAACTGCACAAGAGTTTCGGGCAACAGCAGGTGCTGTGCGGGGTGGATCTACGGATTGACGAGGGCGAATCGCTTGTCATCATCGGCGGTAGCGGCTGTGGCAAAAGCGTGCTACTCCGGCACATCATCGGCCTCGTGCAACCGGACAAGGGCGACGTAAAAATCGACGGTCAAGGCATCGCCGACCTCTCTGAACGAGAGCTCATCAAGGTGCGCCGCAAGTTTGGCATGCTCTTCCAAGGCTCCGCATTGTTCGACTCGCTGACCGTCGAGGAAAACGTCGGCTTCCTCCTAGACCGCGAGCAAACAATGCCCCCGGCGGCCATCCGGGAAACCGTCGCAGACGCCCTTGAGTTGGTGGATCTCGGCGGCACGCAGGCCAAGAAACCTGCTGAGTTGTCCGGCGGCATGAAAAAGCGCGTCGGACTGGCACGGGCCATTGTTTACAAGCCGGAGATCATCCTTTACGACGAGCCGACGACGGGGCTAGATCCGGTCGTGGCCGACAGTATTGATCAGCTCGTCATCAAGATGCGCGACCAATTGAAATGCACAACCATCGTCGTCACGCATGACACCCGCAGCATGCGCCGCGTCGGCAACCGTGTGATGCTGCTGCACCATGGCCGCATCCACGCCAACGGCACGCCGGAGGAAATTTTCAATTCCACTGACCCAATTGTTCACAAGTTTGTTAACGGGATCGCCGATCCCAAGGATTTGGAGTTCTAGAAATGAGAGCAAAAACAGAATGGAAAGTCGGCCTGTTCCTAACCATCTCGCTGGTGCTGGCGGCCGCGCTGGTCATCAACTTCTCCAAGGGCACCAACCCCTTCACCGAGACCTACACGATCCATCTCAAGACCAAGAACGTCGATGGCATCGTGAAAAATGCCGTGGTAATGATGGCCGGCGTGCCGGTTGGCAAGATCAGCGCGATCACTCTAGACACCGACAACTACACTGTCACACTCGACGCCAAGATCAAGGCCGAGCACCAGATTCGCGCCGACGCCAAGTTCTTCATCGAGACCGCCGGATTTCTCGGCGACAAATACATCGGCGTCATCCCCGGCGCAAACAAGCTACCGCCGCTCAAGAACGGGGACGACGTGGTCTGCCAGGAATCGTTCGACCTAGTCCGAACCGCCCGCTCGGCGACCGATCTCATTGATGAACTCAAGATTGTCGCCACGCAGATAACCAACATTGTGAAACGCATTGATAGCAAGCTGCTCGATGAGCATACCCTCACCAACCTCGCCGCCGGGCTCAGCAATCTCCGCGAGATTTCCGCCAAAACCACCGACACCATCGCCAACGTCGACCGACTCATCACTACCAACACGCCGCCAATCCAGGACGCAGTCAACAACGTCGTCGCGTTTTCCGAGCAACTCAAGGCTGCCGGCGGCGATATGCAGAGCCTCGTCGCCACCAACCGTGTGGTCATCGACGAGTCCCTGGACAACATCCGCCAAACCACCGAGTCGCTCCGCAACCTCGTAGCCTCCGCCGAGCGGGGTGAAGGCCTTGCCGGCAAACTGTTCAACGACGAGGAATTGGCCAGCAACCTCTCCTCCCTCTCTAGCAACCTCGTCGAAGTCAGCACCAAGCTCAACAAAGGCGGCCTTTGGGGCATCCTCTTTCGGGATAAAACAAAAGAACAGGACGACGCCAAGTCAACGAAACCCAGGCCGGCCGGCGGCCGAAACCGCCGTTGATGGCGAAGCCGACGGACATACGCATCGCCGCCGCCGAGCTGTTTTTCCTGCCGGTCGAAACCCGCTTGCCGCTCAAATTTGGCCCCGAAACCCTCACCCACGTCACCTGCGCCCGGGTGCGACTCACCATCCGCCTGGCCAACGGTAGCGCTGCCGCCGGCTGGGGCGAAACACCGCTCAGCGTCCAGTGGGTTTGGCCCAGCGCCCTGCCCTACGAGCCGCGCCATCAGGCACTGAAGCAGTTCTGCATCCGCTTGGCCAAGGCGTGGGCGGCGTTCGACGTGCTGGGCCACCCGCTGGAACTGGGGCACGACTTCCAGCAAACCGAATTGCCTGGGCTGCTCGAAGCCTTCAACGCAAACTGCCCCGCCGGCGAGCCGATGCCGTGGCTTGCCGCGCTGGTGTGCTGCTCGCCCTTCGATATCGCGCTGCACGACGCGTTTGGCCAAGCGCTTGGCCGGCGGACTTACGAAACCTACAAGGCGGAATTTCTCAGCAGCGACTTGGGCCAATTCCTCGAGCCGGCCAACGGCTCCGGGGTTGAGTTCGCGGGCCGTTTCCCCGGTGACTTTCTCGACGCCAATCCGCCGGCGACGATGCCAGCGTGGCACCTCGTCGGCGGGCTTGACCCGCTCGATGAAAGCGAGTTGACCGGAGACGAGCCAGACGACAGCCACCCGGTGATGCTCGCCGACTGGATTCGCACCGACGGACTCATCTGCCTCAAGGTCAAGCTACGCGGAAACGACGCCGAGTGGGACTACGCGCGCCTAGCCAAGGTCGGCGTGATCGCCGTCGAGCATGGAGTGCTTTGGTTGACCGCCGATTTCAACTGCACCGTCACCGACCCCGGGTATGTCAACGAGATTCTTGACCGGCTCATCGCGGAGCAGCCGCGCCTTTACGGGATGATCCTCTACGTCGAACAGCCGTTCCCCTACGAACTGGGGACGCACCGCATCGACGTGCATAGCGTCTCCGCCCGCAAGCCGCTGTTCCTCGACGAGAGCGCGCACGACTGGAAATTGATCCGCCTCGGGCGCGAGCTGGGTTGGAGCGGCGTCGCGCTTAAGACCTGCAAGACCCAGACAGGCGCCATCCTCAGCGCCTGCTGGGCCAAGGCGCACGGCATGACGCTGATGGTGCAGGACCTCACCAACCCGATGCTGGCGCAGATTCCGCACATGCAATTGGCCGCACATGTCGGCACAATCATGGGCGTCGAGACGAACAGCATGCAGTTTTATCCCGATGCATCAGCGGCCGAAGCTGCGATCCACCGGGAGATTTACCGGCGACGCAATGGGCAGGTTGATTTGAGCACGCTCACCGGCCCCGGTTTCGGCTATCGGCTGGAGGAAATCGCCCGCGAACTGCCCGAGCCGGTAGCCGCGTTTGGAGAAGGCGTATGAGTGACAAGCGCAAAACAATCCTGATGATCGCGGGCGAGGCCAGCGGCGACACGCTCGGCGCAGAGTTGATCGAGGCGATCCGCCGACAGCCCGGCGGCGACGAGATCGACTTCATCGGTGCGGGCGGCCCAAAGATGGAGGCTGCCGCGCTACGCCCGGAGTTCGACCTGAGCGAGCACGCCGTCGTTGGCATCTGGGAGGTGCTGAAAAACTATTTCAAGTTCCGCCGCCTGTTCCGGCACTTGTTCCAACTCGCCACCCGGCGTGAACCGGACGCCATCGTGCTGATCGACTACCCCGGCTTCAACCTGCGGTTTGCCAAGGCAATCCGCCGATACAACGCGCAGGGCGACGGCGCGTTCCGCGAGTGGCAGCCGAAAATCATCTGCTACGTCTCGCCGCAGCTTTGGGCGTGGAAGGAGCGTCGCGTGCATCAGGTCGCGAAAGACATCGATCTGATGCTATCCATCTTCCCATTCGAGAAGGATTGGTACGCGGAGCGTGTTCCGACATTCACGGTCGAGTTCGTCGGTCACCCACTCGTCGACCGCTATCCCCTGGGCAAGCCGACCGAAAAAACCGTGCCGCTAGATCCCGACCTGTTCACCAAGCAGCCCACCGTGCTGCTGCTGCCCGGCAGCCGACGGCGCGAAATCGACAAGCACCTGCCGGTGATGCTTGAGACAGCCGTGATCTTCACAGAAAAAGTCAGGACGCGCTTTCGCATGGTGCTACCCAGCGAGGAGATGCTCGACCTAGCCAGGCGGCACATCCCGACCGGCACCGAGATCGACCTGCAGGTCGGCGGCTTAGCCAAGGCGCTTGGCCAGGCCAGTCTCGCCATCGCCTCCTCCGGCACCGTCACGATGGAGTGCGCCTGGTTCTGCGTGCCCACCGTCGTGCTCTACAAGACCAGCCCACTGACCCACGCGCTTGGCCGGGCGTTGCTGAAAGTGCCGTACCTCGCCATGCCCAACCTGCTTGCCGGCGAGGAACTGTTCCCGGAGTTCATCCAGTCGGCTGCCAATGCTGACAACCTCGCCGAAGCCAGCCTGCGCCTCCTCCGGGACAAGGCCGAGCGCACCCGCATCCTCAACGGTCTCGACCGGGTCGCCACCCGCCTTGGCCAACCGGGTGCCGCCCACCGCGCCGCCGAAGCCGTCCTCGGCACCCTTCAGTGACGCCCGTTCTCGACCGGGTTGGCGAGGGTGGTTACATTCCGTGCGGTCATGGTTCAGTATCTTGATTTGTTGCGGCTGGTTTTGGATGACGGTCAGACCAAGGGCGACCGCACGGGAACAGGGACACTGTCGGTTTTCGGGGCACAGGCAAGGTTTCCCGTAAGCGAAACGTTTCCGGTACTCACGACGAAGAAGCTGCATTTGCGCTCGATCATCCATGAACTGCTTTGGTTCCTCAAAGGTGACACGAACATCAAGTACCTCAATGAAAACGGGGTGACGATTTGGGATGAGTGGGCCGACGAAAAAGGCGACCTTGGCCGGGTGTACGGCGCGCAGTGGTGCGACTGGCGCAAACCAGACGGCGGCTCGATCAATCAGGTCGACCGGCTGATCGATGGGTTGAAGAACGACCCGGACAGCCGGCGGCACATTATCAGCGCATGGAATGCCGGCGAACTGGACCAGATGGCTCTGACACCGTGCCACGCGCTGGTGCAGTTCAACGTGTGCAACGGGGTGTTGAGTTGTCAGTTGTACCAGCGCAGCGCGGACCTTTTTCTCGGCGTGCCGTTCAACATCGCGTCATACTCGCTTCTGCTGCTGATTGTAGCGCAGGTGTGCGATCTCCGACCGGGCGAGTTCATTCACACATTCGGAGATCTGCATCTGTACTCGAACCACCTCGATCAGGCCAGGCTGCAACTGGAGCGCGAACCGAGGGCACTCCCGACGATGGCAATCAACCCTGAGGTGAAGGACATCCATGCTTTCCGTTTTGAGGACTTCGAGTTAAGGAGCTACGATCCGCATCCGTCGATCAAGGCGCCGATCGCCATTTGAGCAATGTCCGCCCTTCCCTTCAAGGCCATTGCCGCAATGTCACTCAACCGGGTTATCGGGCGCGGAAACACGATTCCTTGGCATCTGCCGGACGATTTCAAGTGGTTCAAGGAGAGGACAATGGGCCATGTGCTTGCGATGGGGCGAAAAACTTATGAGTCGATCGGCCGAACGCTGCCCGGCCGCGAGACTGTGGTGCTCACGCGCCACCCAGAATCGGCCACCGGCGTACGGACGCTTGGCAGCCTCGAGGAGCTTGGCCAAGCGGAGGTGTTCCGAGATCGTACAATCTTCATTTGCGGCGGCGCAGAAATTTACGGCCAGGCGCTTGTCCAATGCTCCGACCTGTACCTCACACGGGTCAATCGCGAGGTGGAGGGCGACGCCTTTTTCCCGGAGTTCGAGCCGCTCTTTGATTCTGGTGAGGTGTTGCGCGAGACAACAGCCTTCGACATCGTCCATTACCGTCGGCTTGGCCAAGCGGGCGGCGATTGACTTGGCCTTGGCCAAGCGGTAACGTTTCCCCAGCATGTTTGCTGCTGAAGCCCAGCCTACACCGCTTACAGAATCCCCCATCACGCAGGATATCACCGCCGAATGGCAGGAGATCGCTGCGATGGTAGCCCCGTTCCTGGAGGAGGTGCGGCAACAGTTGGCCGCGCAGGTTGCGGCGTTCGATCCCGGGATCGCACCGTATGCCGAGTACGCTCTGGCCAGCCAGGGCAAGCAGCTTCGCGCCACGCTGACCGGCTTGGCCGCAAACAGTGTCGGCGGCTGGAACGACGGCACCGTCAAGGTGGCCGTGATCATCGAAATGGTGCACTTGGCCACGCTGCTACACGACGACATCATGGACGGCGCCGCGTTGCGCCGCAACCGCCCGACACTTGCCCGCAAGTGGGACAGCACCACGGCAGTGCTCGTCGGCGACTGCCTGTTCGCGAACTCCTTGCGGCTGGCGGCGGAGTTCCCGACCACGGATGTCTGCCGCGCTGTCTCCACCGCCACCCGCACGGTCTGCTCGGGGGAAATTCTGCAAAACAAGCAGCAGGGCAAACTCGCGCTTAGCCAAGCGGAATATTTCAAGATGCTCCGGATGAAGACTGGCGAACTGTTCGCTCTCGCTTGCGAACTGGGCGGCTCGCTTGCGGGAGGCGATGCACGGGAGACGCGGGCGCTGCGCGATTACGGCATGGCGCTGGGCACGGCCTACCAGGTTTACGACGACTGCCTCGACATTTTCGGCTCGGAGGCCGAGGCCGGCAAATCGCTCGGCACCGACATCGCCGGCGGCAAGGCAACATTGCCGGTGATACTGCTGTGCGAGCAGGCCGGCCCGGACATCCAGCCCCGGCTCAACCAAATGATCCAGCGCTGGGATGAAACTCAATTGAACATTCTGCGCGGTTGGTTGTCGGAGTTCAATACACTGGAACGATCCCAGTCCCGGCTGGAATCGAGTCTCGCCGATGCCCGCAAAGCGCTGGGTGCGATCAGCGAGTCCAGTCCCCGCGACGCCCTTGAGGAGTTGACCCGCTTTTTGGCGCAACAATCGGCGGAGCTGGGTGTTGGTTGAATACCGGGTCAACCCAAATGCTGGAATCCCCTTCCACCGTTTCCCCGGCCAAAGGCGGCGAAACCATGCCGGAATGGAACGAGCAGGATCACGTGAGCCGCGCCCGGAGCGGTGACATGGAGGCTTGCGACGCGCTTGTGCGGCAGTATCAGGAACGCATCTACGCCACCATCTACCACATGACCTCCAACCACGAGGACGCAGCCGACCTGGCGCAGGAGACCTTCATCAAGGCGTTCCGCAAGATTCAAAATTTCAAGGGCGACTCTGCGTTCTTCACCTGGCTTTATCGCATCGCCGTCAACAACACGATCAACTTCCTGCGCTCAAAACGCCGGCGCGTGATCCTGAGCATCAACCAGATGGATGAGGAATGGGACAGCGGCGAGGAACTGCTCGGCCTCGTCTCCAAGGACACCCCGCAACGGGACATTGATCGTCATGAACTTCAAGGATTCTTGAACGCCGCCATGCAGAAGTTGTCTCCCAACCACAGGCTTGTCGTCACGCTCCACGATGTGCAGGGATTGCCGCACGAGCAAATCGGCGAAATCATGGACTGCAACACCAACACTGTCCGAACACGACTGCATTACGCCCGCAAACAACTGCAAGCCCACCTCTCCGACTACCTGAAACAGTGACAAACCCCGACCCAACCGAGTTTGACAAGCTGCAGAAACTGCTGGCTTCAAAGAAGGATGAAAAACCTGAGGCCGGTTTTTTTGACCGCTTCTCCGACCAGGTGCTAACGCGCCTCGAGGAGCCCGCGCCCAAGCCGACGCTTTGGGAGCAGCTCAACGATCAGGTGGACCCCTTCCGGGCGGGTGCGGTGATCTTCGCCATGCTCATCGGCGTGGGTGTCTGGTACGGACTGAACGAAGGCTCCCACCTGGCCGAGACCGGGCCAGCGCCGCTTGGCCAAACCGAGAGTGTCACGGAGCCGCTTGGCCAAGAGTTGGACGTGCTGGCCGGCGGCAGCCTACCGCTGAACAAAAGCAAGGCCGAACCACCGCGCATCCTCATGAACCCAGGCGCGGGACTGGCGACCCGGCCAGCCAATGCCGATCCCTCCCTCCTCCGGGGCCGGGCTGCCTCTAACACCGTCCACACACCAAAATAAAAAGGCAGCCAAACCCGGCTGCCTTCAACAAACCGTCCGTGTAGCCGGTTTAATAGCGAGTGAACACAAACACGTCCTGACCGGATCGGATATGTAGCCGCGCGTTGCCTGCTTCTATCTTATTAACCTCTTCCTTAGTTGGTTTGTCATTGGGGTTTTTAGGATCATGGCCAGTTATTCTTTCATCATAATCGTCAAAGCCATCCCTGTCGCTGTCCGTCCCTACACCAATCTTACCCTCCTTTGCTACCATTATGATGGTTGCATTAAGCTTGCCAGATCGAATGGGTAACCCAGCCCCCACCCTTTTGAACACAAGTTGAGCCTCGTTGCTCATGTTGATCTTCTCCTGCTTGAGGTTGAGCTGGTAACGAATGCCCGAACCCTCCCATTGGCCGGAGCCAACCCGAATGCTGTCGCCACTGAGCATACTTTGGCTAATCTGCCTGTTCACCCAGCCGGGATCCTTGTTAATAATCCAGCTCAGCATCCGCATGACCCGCTCTTCTCTGACCTGATTTTCATTCCCCTCTCCCTCTGTCCCATATGTCTCTTGAAAACCAACTGGCTGGCTGAAGCCCCCGTCGCTGCCCGCACCATACCCGTATGCATCATCTTCAACCTCCCCATCATCAATGGCCTTTTGATATTCCTCACGCAGTTTCTTGAGAACCTGATCGTAGGCACCGGCAACAGACAGTCCATTAAGGCGAATCTGGCTCCGATCCGCCTCCGGCCAGACCTGCAGCGTCACCCGCCTCATCTTGCCCACCGTCGCCTGGATGCCCTTCATTTCATCCACCGAAATAGATGTTCGCGTTTTTTTATTTTCACGGAGCGAGACATTCGGGGCGAATTTCCACCGGCCGACGATGGCATCCCTCCCATAAAGCTCCGAGTTGCCAACATCAAAGAAACGCCGAATGTCCTTCATGAACGCCAAGAGCTTCTTTTCCTCATCAGAATTTGGCTCGATGGCTTTCAACTCCTCGTACCGAGTGTTGACGGCGGAAACCACATCGCTATTGCCCAACAACTTGGTGAGTGACAGATCCCCTGCCTGTGTCTTCCACATGGCGTAAAGCGACTCGTCGGACGAATCCCCATAGTCACCCGCGTCCTCCCCATATGGGTCTTCTTCCTCCTCTTCCTCCACCTCCTCAATACCCAGCAGGGACTTGATCTCATCGGTTTCGGCCAGCGCATAAAAGCCCGGGTAGGCGCGTATGTGCACCTCAATGGTTTTCGCGTTGTTGTTCAGAAATAAAACCAAGGTGTCGCGAACCTCGTAGTGCAGCTCCGGCGTGTTATCGTAGGCCGCCGCCAGCTTGATGAATGGCGTATTGTCGAGCTGCTCGCGCGCCTCATTCAACGTCTTCAGAGCCCACGGGTCGTCATCGTTTTTGAATGGCACCGTGAAGTTGCCCAACTGGTAGATGAGTGTCAGCGCCATCACCGAGTAAACACACGCCGTGATCAGGCCAACGCACAACCCGAACTTGCGGATCATGCCCTTGTAGTTTTCCAGCCGGTACTCCTCCCACTGTGCCTCCAGCCGTTTGCGCACCATGATGCTCGCCACCGTGCCCAGGATCGAGGAGATCACCACGAGGGTGATGAAACCGGCCACGACCGGCACGGCGCGATTCCAGAACGGGTGCACGTCAATCGGCCACCACTTGTCGCCCATCCATTGGAACGCCATCGGGCCGAACGAAACCGCCAAGTTTACCGCCAAAAAAACGCCGATCAGAGTAACCAACGCGTTGACCCCTCCCTTGAAATAACACTCAAGTGCAAGGATCAGGAAAATCAGGCTGACGAGCAGATAAATCCACATGGCGGCTGAAACTATACCCCGTTCGCCGAAAAATCACGCGGTTTTTTGCTGAGAATAGGCTATTTCAATCCCTTGAAAAAGGCTTGTGCGGTAGTACAGGTCGCCTCAGAGAGTGCCTCCAGACCGATCCCCAGCGTCTCGGCAGCCGTCTGGCTGATCTCGCGCACGTGGGCCGGTTCACATCGTTTACCCCGAAACGGCACCGGCGCAAGGAACGGCGCGTCGGTCTCCAACATCAACTTGTCCAGCGGCACTGAAGCCAACGTCTCGCGCACATCCGCCGCATTCTTGTACGTGCAAATGCCGGTGAAACTTACAAGAGACCCCAACTCAATCACTCGCTTGGCCGCCGCCGGGTCGTTCACGAAACAGTGGAACACCCCCCGTACCCTGTCTGCAAAAAGCTCGAACACCTCCAGGCAAGGCTCGAACGCCGCACGTTGGTGCACGACCACGTTCAAGCCAAGCGCGGCCGCCACCTCAAGTTGCTGCCGAAACAGCGTGACCTGCCGAGCCTTAAACTCCTCGTCCTCCGCCGCCGAGCCGCCGCGCGTGCTCGGCAGTCGGTAATGGTCAATGCCGATCTCGCCGACAGCCGCCACCTTGGGCTGCTTGGCCAAGTGCTCGAGATCGGCAGTCACATCATCTGGTGCGGCGAGGCAGTCGTTGGGATGCCAGCCCACGGCAGCAAATACACCGTCAAATCGCTTGGCCAAGCCGATCGCCCTCAGGCTGCTCTCTCGTTCCGTGCCGATGGTAACGATACGCGAGATGCCGGCATCGGCGGCGCGCCGCACCACGGCATCTTCTTCACCCCGGAAATCGGGAAAGTCCAAATGGGTATGTGTGTCGTAAAATTCCGGCATGGCTCGGCCAAACGCCTGGCCCGGCCAATCTAGCGGTTCCCGTGCGGTTTGTCATTTTCCTTCAAATCGGCCCGGCGTGTGCTAATATTCTGACGGCGGTCGAAACGACACCGGAACACAAAACAATGAGTGGCCCCACATCACCCGAGGAATTTCAGAAACAAATGCAGGAATTCCTGCAGAAGCAATTCAAGGGCTTCAGTGCGCCCGGCTTCGCCGGTGCCGCGCCGTCCGGGACGGACACCACGCCGGAGCCGGAGCCGAAACGGGATGCATTCGAGTTCGCCCACAAGCCGCGCGATGTCAAGGCGCACCTGGACCGTTTCGTCATCAAACAGGAGGAGGCCAAGAAGGTGCTGAGCGTGGCGTTGTGCGACCATTACAACGCGGTGCACCAGGCCTTCGAAGGAGAGGAACAAGGCCATTACACGAAACAAAACGTGATGCTCATTGGTCCCACTGGTGTCGGCAAAACCTACCTCATCCGCAGCATCGCCGAGTTGATCGGTGTGCCGTTCGTCAAGGCCGACGCGACTAAATTCTCCGAGACCGGCTACGTCGGCGGCGACGTCGAGGACCTCGTCCGTGATCTTGTCCGGCAGGCTGACGGCGACGTCGAGCGCGCCCGCTACGGCATCATATACATCGACGAGATTGACAAAATCGCCTCGGCCTCGGAACAGCACGGCGGCCGCGACGTCAGCGGTCAGGGTGTGCAGACCACCCTGCTCAAACTGATGGAGGAAACCGAGGTGCCAGCGCGTTCGCAGCACGACATGGCCGGCCAGATCCAGGCGATGATGGAGGGCATGCGCGGCGGCAAGAAGGAGGGCGACACGATCAACACGCGACACATTCTGTTCGTCGTCAGCGGCGCGTTCGCCCACCTCGACAAGATCGTCGGGCGGCGACTGAAGGAGTCGGCCATCGGCTTTGCCGCCAACTCGCAGGAGGTGGTGGAGGGCGGACGGATCCTGGAGCACGCTAAGACGCCCGACTTCATCAAGTTCGGCTTCGAGCCCGAGTTTATTGGCCGCCTGCCGGTGCGCGTCGTCTGCCATCCGCTCTCGGTCGACGACCTTGAGGCGATTCTCAAGACCAGCGAGGGGAGTATCATCCGGCAGTACAAGCAGTCGTTCGCCGCCTACGGGATCAACGCCCGGTTCGAGAACAACGGCCTTCGGCGCATCGCCGAACTGGCGATCGACGAGCAGACCGGCGCGCGCGGCCTGATGACCGTCTGCGAAAAAGTGTTCCGCGATCTGAAGTTTGAGCTGCCCAGTTCACGCGTACGGGAGTTCGCCGTCGATGACGCATTGGTCGACGATCCGAAGACCGTGCTGCAAACACTGCTGGAAAACGCGCCCGAGCAGGAGGCGGCCGAGGTTGACGAGACGCTGCAACAGTTCGCCGACGCGTTCACCGAGCAGCACGGATTGACCATTGCCTTCACGGCGGACGCACGCAAACGGCTAGCCAGCCTGGCCGGGGAATCGTCCCTCTCGGTTTACGACTTTTGCAAGTCCCACTTTCGCGACCTGCATTTTGGACTGAAGCTGATCTCCGGCAACACGGGAACGACGGAGTTCGAACTGGACGAGTCGTTCGCTGAAGACCCCGACACCGCACTCAGCGAACGGGTGGTCGCCAGCTACAAGAGCAAGAAAGTCTGATGGAAATCTCCAATCCGAGACATCACGGGTGGCCTTTCTAGTTTCCCGTCTTCGAATTTGTTTAGGATTTCGGGATTCGGATCCCGAAATTAATACGTCGCCCGGCCGCCCGAAATGTCGAACACGGCCCCGGTACTGAACGACACCTCGTCCGAAGAAAGCCAGGCGATCAGCGCCGCCACCTCATCCGCTTGGCCAACGCGGCCCATTGGGATTTTCGACACCATGTAATCGATGTGCGCCTCGGTACATTGCTCGAGGATTTCCGTCTCGATCACGGCCGGCGTGATGCAGTTCACCCGGATGTTCGCCTCGGCCAATTCCTTGCCGAGCGACTTGGTCAGGCCGATCACGCCAGCCTTGGCGGCGCTGTAGTGGGACGCCGTCGGGTTGCCCTCCTTGCCAGCGATCGAGGCGACGTTGACGATGCGCCCCCACCCAGCCTCGAGCATCCCCGGCACGAATGCCCGGCAGCAGAGGAACACGCCATACAGGTCGATGTCCATCACGTCGCGCCACTCTTCCGGCGTGCATTCCCAAAGCATCTTGTTGACGCCCGCGATGCCGGCGTTGTTGACGAGGATGTCGATTTGGCCGTGTCGGCCAAGCGCTTGGCCAGCCGCGGCGTCGACTGACTCAGGCTTGGCCAGCTCGACGAGGTCGCTAGTCACCTCGCCCTCATCAGCCAGCCTGGCCTTGGCCGCGTCGACCGCCGCTGCGTCACGATCCCAGAGCACGCACCGCGCGCCTTCACGCAAAAGGCGTTGCGCCGTTGCAAGACCGATCCCCCGCGCGCCGCCGGTCACCAATGCCGTTTTCCCCTGTAAACTCATCAGGTGCAACGACGGATATACGGTGCGGCAGATGGAAAATCAATCGAAATTGCCGGTGATCAACTTGGCCAGTTGCTCGATCACTTGCGGGTAGGGGTAATCGCGGTCATGGAGCCGGTACTGCAGCCGGACACGCTGGGCGGCAAACTCGGCCTCGGCCCGGGCCTCCGCCCAAGACCAGTTCACCGTTCCGCGGAACGGAGGAAGCCGGTTTCCATCGCCAGAATGTTCGTTCGACACACGCATGACTGCGGACGCCTAAAAGCGTCTTTTTTAGGTGTGACACCTCCATGTGTCGAAGACTGGCAAGCCACTGGGTGGCAACCAGTTAACCGGCGTGAGAAATAACCGGTGGAACAAGAATCCAAATCCATTCGACCCGCTCCATCCTACAGGTCGACAATTCGAACAGTATCTTTAGGAAAAACTCTATTTTCCGGGGGCATCCGGCGGATTCATCCCGTTGCCCTGCAAAATGTAGTGGTAAAGCGCCTCAATCTGCCGATCAGCATCGCCGTTCAGAACGTCAAAAAGGGCGCTCCGGCCGTGGTGAAAGTAGGACGGCATCTTGGTTTGAGGGTCAATCCGAAGCGGGTTACGCATCCAGCGCCGAAAATATTCCGGCAATAATCGGTCGCCGACCCGGGCGAGATTGATGCCTTGCGCGTCAAAAACCTGCGCCGGCTCCAACTCGCCGATCCCGTGGCAGCTAAAACAGAAAAAACCGCCGTTGGAGGACACCAGTTTGCGGCCGATCGCCGCCTTCCCCGCATCCACCGGCACATCGGGCAGCGTCACCGGCGGACGACCGTGGAGCAAAGCCAGGCCCTTGGCCAAGCCGTCCGCCTGCGCGGGAAACGCCGGCATGCGCGCCGACTGCCAGGGTCGCTGCCGCTTGGCAAACGCCCCCGCCAATATTTTTCCGCTCCACTCCGGTTTCAGTTTGCCGCCAAGCACATCGAACGGCGGAATGAGCTCCATTTGTCCATGGCAGTTCGCACAGTTTAAGTTGGCTGACTGGCGCAGCGTGAACTCGGCCAGACTCGATTGGCCAAGCGACACCCTGCCCTCGCGCAGGAACAACCGCAGCGCCTCGCGATCACCCTCGCCGAAGGCAAACCCCGGCGCACCGGTCGGCTTGCCGGCTAGGCAACCGCTGGCCAAGTCGGCGATGGCTGGCGCATTGAATTGATTCTCGAGCTCGAGCGCGTGGCAATTCAGGCAGCCGGTGGACTGGATCAGTTTTCGGCCCCTGGCGATGACGGACGGAGTGGCTGACAGCGGGTTGTGCTCAGCCAAGCCGGCCGACTGAAAAAGATAAACCGCGAGCGCAGCGGCCTCTTCTGGCTCGAGGGCAAAATCGGGCATGCGGTTCCAGCGATAATGCGCCTGAGGATTTTTCAGGAACGCTGCCAGCAAACCGGCTTTGCCAAACTTCCAACGCACTTGGCCAAGCTCAACCTTTGCCGCCACCGAGGGATCGCCGACCATCGTGTGACAGGCGGCACAGTTGAGTTGGGTGAACAGTTTTCGGCCCGTCTCCGCCGTAGCAGCATCGGCGTTCACCCCGGGAATAGCTTCATCGGCTTTTTGCCGGCTGAGAAACGAGGCGATCGCCGTTGCGTCCGCCTCAGCGGTCCCGCCGTGCAACAGCGCCGGCATGGTGGCCCGCTGCCGGAAATTGACCGGCTTGAGAATCCAGTCGGCCATCCAGCCGGCATCGCGCCGCGAACCGATGCCATCGAACGCCGGCGCGTCCATCGCCAATTCCGGCATACCTTTCCGGGCCAGGTTGGTGGTGTGGCACTTGAAACAACGATACTTCGACGCCAACTGCCGCCCGCGCCGCAACTCCGCCCCCTTGGCCAGGTTTTCATTGGGCGTGTGCTTCAGGTGCCTCGGCGGAATCGGCTCGTTTCCGTAGTCAGGCGTGGACCAGTACAGACGAAAAAAGGCGTCTCCCTTTTCCGGCGATGTGAAGGTCGCCTTGAACGTGTTGCCCCGGGAGTTGAGCCGAATGCGCTTGGTCGGTTCGGTCATTTCGCCGGTGGCGGTCACTTCCATCACCGGTTTGTCGTTGAGTTCCAGCTTGAGACTGCCGTTGAGTTCAGCCTGAAAAATGAACCGGTCACGCAGGTCGAGATGAATCATCCCTTTCCACACGGCCGTGAACGGCCCCGGCGCGACAAACGGGCTCGGCGACTCGCCGACCGGCACGTACAGCATGAAGTGTGGACGGACGGTGTGATCCGGCAGGCCACCGCTCACTGACTGGAATGCAACCGCCAGCCCATCCTGCAGCGCCGGGGTGTCTTCCCCGCTTGGCCAAGCGCTTGGCCAAACGAGCGCCACAAGCAGGATTGGTTGACTCCCGAGTCTCATGCCACGACGTCGGTCAGGCCAGGCCGAGGTTGCCGAGAATCTGCAACACGGCCTTACTTTTGTTGAGGGTGTAAAAATGCAGCCCGGGCACTCCGCGATCAAGCAATTCCCGGCATTGTGCCGTGGCGTACTCGATGCCGTATTCGCGGACGGCCTCTGCGTCCTCGCCCAGTTCGTCTAGCCGCGCGGCAAACGCCTTGGGGAGCTTGGCACCGCACATGGCGCTGAATTTCTTCACCTGCCCGGCGTTGGCCACCGGGATGATCCCGGGAAACAACGGAGCCTTCATCCCGGCTCCGTCCAAGTAATCGGCCAAGCGAAAGTAGTCGGCGTTGTGGAAAAACATCTGAGTGATAACCATGTCCGCGCCGCAGTCAATTTTTTGGACAAGGCGCTGCCAGTCGACCTCCCGGCCTTCGCTGCAGTCGATGTGTCCCTCAGGAAAACCGGCCACCGCCACGCCAAAACCGCCCCGGCTGCGAATGTGCGTCACCAACTCGGAGGCAAACTCGAAGCCACCTTCCATCTGCGACCAGTCCTCCCCGGGCGGCGGATCGCCGCGCAACGCAAGGATGTTCTGGATGCATCGGTTGTCCGCCTCGTCGAGGATGGCGTCGATCTCGTCCTGCGTATGCTTGATGCAAGTGAGGTGCGCCATGGCCGTTAGGCGGAAGTCGTTTTGAATCTGCTCTACGATCTCGAGGGTCTTTTCGCGGGTACTGCCGCCCGCACCGTAGGTGACCGAGGCGTAGTCCGGATTGGCCGTCATCAATGCCGGCAGGGTTTTGCCAAAAAACGTGGCCTCCCCCTCCGGTGTCTTGAACGGAAAAAACTCGAACGAGATCGTTGGTTTTCCTGCTGCCGCCTTTTCGGCATGAATATCTCGGATGAACCGCATCCGCGGGGAAGGCTAAAGAAAACCCACCTGAAGTGAAAGTTCGGAAGCAGCTGGCACGCGGTCAGACGTCGCAGATCTCGGCAGCATGGCGGAGGGCAGCCTCCTTGTCCTCCCAGTTGGGGATAAACTCCTGCGCGACGAAGCCGTTGAATCCGGTCTCGAGGATCGCCCTCATCACGGCCGGGTAATTGATTTCCTGGGTGTCATCCAGCTCGGCACGGCCCGGGTTTCCGGCCGTGTGGTAATGGCCAATGTACTCCTTCAGCGTGCGGATGTTGCGGATGATGTCCCCGTGCATGATCTGCACGTGATAAACATCGAACAACAACTTGAGGTTGGGCGAGCCGACCTTTCGGATGGCCTCGACGCAAAAATCCAAATCGTCACCCTGATAGCCAGGGTGGCCCTTCATCGGATGGCTGTCGTCGACCGAGTTGAGGTGCTCGAGGCAGATCATTATGCCGTTTTTTTCCGCGTGGCCGACGACCTGTTTCCACGCCTTAACGCAGTTGGCAATTGCTTGGTCGCGGTCGATGTTTGGGGACTCCATACCGACGAAGGTGATCACACGCTTGGCCCCGAACAGCTTGGCTACATTGATACCGTCTATCAATTTCTCGATGCACATCGCGTGATTGGCAGGATCGTTCGGCCCCTTGGCAAAGCCGTGGCTGCCGACGAGCGATATTTCAAGCCCGGCCTTGCGTGCCGCCGGGTAAAACTGCCGGCCGATGCCCTCGATGCCGGTCAGACCGATGTCCGCGCAGGTGGCGATGAGCTGTTCGGCCGGCATCGGGTTGAACGTCCAACCCATGATCGACTGGCGAATGCGCTTGTTCCTGATCCGGTAACCCGGGGTGGCCGCCTTGCGGCTCGTCTGCGATCGCACGGGAATGGCGGCCGCAGCGAGTGCGGCGGTGGCACCGGCCTTGATCATGCCCCGGCGGGAGATGGGAAAGGTACTCATTCGATAACCTAGATTACTGGGGCGAATTGAACCGCACACGGCACTCCAAGGCAAGTACTTGCTAAAGCACGCAAAAAAGCCCGGGCATATGCCCGGGCTCGATTCATTAGGTTCGGTTGGTGTGGTAAAGGGATCAATGCTCGGGGAAACCGGCCATCCACCTTGGCCAGGCGGGTTTCCAACCGCCGTAGTCCTTGGCCCAGTTCCGGTGCCATTGCAGCTTCCAAAGTTTCTTTATCGGCACATGCCGCACGGAGTGATCCATGAACACGCCCTGGATGCCACCGTTGTGTCGGTCCATGGCAAAATGTTTCATCTCCTGGTTGAAGCCGCTCCACTCGCCATTGTACAGAGGCGGCGCCATGCGGCTCTTCATCGGGCCACCGCCCCGCCACATCATGTCCATGAACATCGGGACTTGGTTCAAGTCGAAGCCGGCGGGATTGATCGTGCGCCAATGCCAATCGGACGGACGGCCTTGGATGGCGCCACGATTGGGAGGAGGATTGTAGAGCCAGTTGTTGTTGCCGTAGCTCGCCCGCGTGGGGATGGGCTGGCCCGAGATACCGCCGTGCTTGAAGGAAGCGTTCCAGCTGCCGACTGCGTCCCAATTATCCCGCTTGTACTTGTCCACCGGTTTCAAGGCGTAGTTGGGGGAGCGGTTGCTCCGGGCCAGCGTGGCAGCTGGGCAAAGCAGGATGTCCTGCTTGCGCCAGAACTTCTCCAGG
>JASMKO010000022.1 GCA_030749225.1 Verrucomicrobiota bacterium | reverse complement strand
GCACGCGCAGAAACCGCCTCGTCGATCGTTCCGCACGGCAGGATGCCGGTCGCGCCGTTGGCCAGGGTTACCGTCATCGTGGAGGTGGCCCGCAGCACGTCGAACACCACGCAGCCCGTTGCATCCAAGTCGCGCCCCGGCAGCGCTTCGAACTCCTCCGGCGACAACAAAACATCCAACTTGGCAAAACTCATTTCGGTTACTTCAATTTCAAATGAAGGCGGGCGTGGTCGAACAGGTACTGCTGCGCGTAGCCGGCGTACGGACCAAAGTGCGTGTCGGCAAACTTGCGCAGACGCTTCGCGCTTGGCCGCCGCTTCGTGAAGTAAAGTTGCCTGAGCGCGCGCTCAATCCAGACGTCCACTGGAAAAACGTCCTGATGTCCGCCGGCGTAGAGTAGCACGCAGTCGGCGATCTTTTGGCCGACACCCCGCAGTTTCATCAGTTCCGCCCTTGCCTCGTTGCTGGGCATTGTCGGTAACTGTTGCCAGTTGATTGAGCCATCTAGAATGTCGCGCGCTGCGCCGCGAAGGTTCGGCGCGCGAAAGCCAAGTTTGCAGTCGCGCAGCTCGGCTTCGCTGCAGGCGGCGACGGCCTCAATCGCCGGAAAAGCAAAGGCCGGCTCGCTGCCGCCGGATTCAAGGGGCTTCCCAAATCGCTTGCTCAGCAGTGCAACCATCTGCCGGATTTGCACGATTTGCTTGGTTGCGGAGAGAATAAACGACGCGAGGCATTCCCAGTAATCCTGCCGGAGCAGGCGCAGGCCTGGGAGGGCGGCGATCGCATTTTGTATCGGCTCGTCGTCAGGGAACGTGGCAAGCGCTCGGCCAAGGTCGAAGTGCAGTTGGAGATAATGCTCGAGGCAAGCCCAGTTGTGGACCGGCTTAGCCACCTCGGCAACGATACCGACCTTGCTCAGGCGCAACCGAACCCAGCGACCGCCGATCACGCCTTCCCACGCTTGGCCAATGGATTGCCAGCAAAAGGCTTGGCCACTCAACAATGTGGCATCGAGGTTATAGTCCCGGACGGGAAATGTTTTGCTCAGTTCACCCACTTGGCCAAGTGAGGGGCAGGTTATTTTCTGGCGCCTTTTTTCGTCTTGGGCGGCGCGGTGCTTTCGCGCACCAGCACCTCGGCGACGATTCGCTGTGACTCCGGCCGTTTGCCGGCAAGCAGCTTCAGCATGGTGTCGAACGCCGCCATGCCGAGCCTAAACTTGGGCTGCCGCACGGTGGTTAATGGCACCCGGTAATGCTCGCTTGTCAGGATGTTGCCAAAGCCGGCCACCGACAAATCGCTGGGGATCTTCAGCCCTCGCTCAAGGAAGATATTCGCCGCGCCAATGGCGACGAGGTCGTTGACGGCCTGCACCGCTGTTGCCTTGGTTTTCTCCTCGAGAAAATGTTCTGCGGCAGTCGAGCCTTCGGCGATGGTCATGCCGGCGTTGAAGACGAGGGCGGGATCCTCGTCGATGTTGTTTTCGCGCAAGGCGCGGCGGTAGCCTTCCTGGCGTGAAACCGCCCGCGCTGAGAAACGCGGCCCCGCAAAGAACGCGATGCGTTGGTGCCCGAGGTCGATGAGGTGCTGTGTCATCCCGAATGCCGACTCGTTGCCGAGTGACTGCACATTGGCGAAGTCGGCGCAGAACTCCGCCAGCGGTCCCATGACGACCGTCGGTATGCCGCGCTGATGCAGTTCGCGGTAGGTGGCTACATCCGGGTCGTTGCGATAGACGGGCGAGAGGAAAATGCCATCGACCCTGCGCGAGATGAGGTTGCGCAAAATGGTCTCCTCGCGCTCAGCCTGGTTCCACGAATGGTGGAGAATCAGTTCGTAGCCGTGCTCGAGGGCGCGTTGCTCGATGGCCATGACGATGCGCGCGAAGATCGGGTCGGTGGTGGCCGGAATCACCAGCCCAAGCAGCTTGGTCTCACGGTTGCGCAGGCTGCGCGCGCCGAGGTTCGGCGTGTAGCCCATGCGTCTAGCCAGGTCGCTGATGCGCAGCTTGGTACTGGCGGCGATGTCGGGTGCGTCCCGCAACGCCTTGGAGACGGTCATCACCGAGACGCCAGCTTCGCGGGCTATATCCTTGAGTCGTACCATGGCTTCAGGCGTGCGACCCAGTCCATTGCAGCTTCTGTCGCAGGGTCTGGAAAAATGAACTGCCTGGCAGACGGGCTAGTTTGACCTTGCGGCGGCTGCGGCGGATCGTCACTGGGCTGTCGGCGCCGAGTGTCACCACGTCCGAGCCGTCGGCGGACAGGGTGGCTTCCCGTTGGTGGTCGAGCATTCGCACCTCGATGGCCGATTGCTGGCTAACGATGACTGCGCGATTGGACAGCGTGTGTGGGCAAACCGGCGTGATCGAAAACACGCCGGCGGTTGGCGCCATGATCGCCCCTCCGGCGGCCAGTGAGTAGGCGGTCGAGCCGGTCGGGGTGCTAACAACCAGCCCATCGCAGCGGTAGACGGTCAGCACTTCTCCGTCCACCTTGACCTCGACACGGATCATTCGAGGCACGGTTCCGCGGCTGACGACCATGTCATTCATCGCGCTGAGACGGAATGGCTTGCTGTTGCTTTCCCCGTTGGCGGTGAGCAGCGTGCGCGACTCGATGGAAAACTTCCGCGCTGCGACCGCCTGGATCGCCTTGGCCAGTTCCTTCCCCGAGACGGCAGTCAGGAAGCCCATGCCCCCGATGTTCACGCCAAAGATCGGCGTGCCGGAGTCGGCCATTTCACGCGCCCAGTGCAGCATCGTACCGTCGCCACCGAACACCATGACGAGGTCGGCTAAATGCGCTTTGGCCTCGTCGGTCACCGGGGTCATGCCGGCCGCTGCCGACAGCTTGGCCGCGCGTTGCACGATGCGCCGCGCCGCTGGCTTGTTGGCATTGGCCACGAGGGCAATTTTTTTGACTGGCTTGTTCACCTGTTCAGCAGGATGAGAAATTCCCGGTTGCCGGCTGGGCCGATCAACGGCGACTCGGTCTCGGCGATCCACTCGAGCGGTGACTCGTCTTTTACGAACGCACGCAACTCATCGAGCACACGGCGGTGCACCTGCGGATCGCGGATCACGCCGTGGCCCTTGTCGGCCTCCGCCTTACCGGCCTCGAACTGCGGCTTCACCAGCGCGACCACCCGTCCGCCGGGCGGCAGCAAATCTACGGTTGCTGGCAGAATCTGTCGAAGGGAAATGAAGGAGCAATCAATCACTGCCAAGTCGAACGGCTCGAACGGCTGCGGGAAGCTGGTCGGCCTGAGGTGCCGCGCGTTCGTTCGCTCCATCACGTGCACGCGCTCGTCGTTACGTAACGCCCACGCGAGTTGTCCCTGGCCAACATCCACCGCCGCCACCGAGGTTGCGCCATGCTGTAGCAAGCAATCGGTGAAGCCGCCGGTCGAGGCGCCGAAATCGACCGCCCGCAGCCCGGCTACGTCGATACCGAATGTTTCCAGCGCGTGCTCGAGTTTGCCGCCGCCGCGGCTCACGAATCGGTCCGTTTCCGCCAGATTTAACTTGTCGCTTGGCTTCACCTTGTCGCTGGCCTTGTCGGCGCGTTGGCCGTTCACCCTCACCTGTCCAGCCATGACAGTGCGCTTGGCCTTCTCGCGGCTTTCGCACAGCCCGCGCTCGACCAGCGCCATGTCCAGTCGCGTCGGCTTGGCTGGCTTGGGTGTCATTTGAGCTTGCTCCATTACGGGGGAACGGGTTGCTCCCGCGCCTCTTTTAGTCAGAATGGAGGCCGTGCCGCAAGGAGCGAACCCACTCGCTGACATCATCCGCGCTGAAATCGGCGACAGCGGCCTGATGCCGTTCGCGCGGTTCATGGCGCTGGCGCTATATCATCCGGAGTTTGGTTATTACGAAAAAGACAGTGGCAAAGTCGGCCGCCGTGGCGACTTCATCACTAGCGTGAGTGTCGGCGCGGTGTTCGGGCAACTGTTGGCGTTCCGCTTCGCACAATGGCTCGCGGCGATCGACGGGCCGTTTCGGATCGTAGAGGCCGGCGCGCACGACGGAACGCTGGCAGGCGACATTCTCCACTGGCTCGCCGCCAACGACGAGCCCCTGTTCGACCGCTTGACATACACCCTCATCGAGCCGTCGGCCAAGCGGCGGGACTGGCAAGCCAAGCGCTTGGCCAAGTTCGCCGAAAAAGTCGAATGGCGCGGCACGATCGCTGACATACCAGAGATCCGTGGTGTCATTTTCGGAAACGAACTGCTTGATGCTTTTCCCGTGCACCGCATCGGCTGGGACGCCGCCAAGCACGACTGGTTCGAGTGGGCGGTTGGCTGGTGCGACGGGGCGTTCCGCTGGGAACCCCTCGACGATGTTGGTGCGGCGTGGCGGACATTGCTCCCCGTTTGGCCAAGCGAGTTGCTCGATGTGTTGCCAGATCAGTACACGACCGAGTTATCGCTAAAAGCTAACGCATGGTGGCGCGCTGCCGCCGACAAGTTGGCTGTCGGGAAACTCGTCGCGCTCGACTATGGCCACGGCCTGGACGATTGGCCCGCTGCAAATCAACCAGACGGAACCGTGCGCGGTTACCGTGACCAAAAACTCGTGGATGACGTATTGGCCGATCCCGGTGAACAGGACCTCACTGCTCACGCCAACTTCGGTTTGCTCAAGCAGGCAGGCGAAGCGGCGAATTTACGGACTGAACAGTTCACCTCACAGGAACGATTTTTGAATGGGACATTTGCCGAGATGCTCCAGTTGGCTCCCGCGCTTGGCCAAGCGATCGACGTGCGCCAGTTGCAGACCCTCACCCACCCGGCTCAAATGGGCCGCCCCTTCCGCGTGCTGGTGCAGGCACGCTGAATAATCAGCGGAGAAACGTCCACACCGCGGTGGGAGCGATGACGAGCGCAGGGAGATAATCGGCCAATTGGATGCGGCGGATTTCCAGCAGTAGGAATGGAATGCACAGTACGATGAAGCCACCGGTCGCGGTCATGGAGTCAATCAGCAGCCCGGCCTCGGGCAGGGCGTCGAGCCACTGCTTCACCGCTGTAGACATCAGTGTCAACGTGCCTTGATAGACCAGCACCGGCGCTGCGGCAAAAAGAACGCTCCAACCGAAGGTGGTGGCAAAGGTCATCGTCGAGATACCGTCCATCACCGACTTGATGGCAAGAATTTGAATATCGCCGGTGAGCCCATCCTGAATCGACCCGAGCAGCGACATCGGCCCGACGCAAAACAGCAGCGTGCAGGTGACAAAGCCCTCGCTCGGAGGATGTTTCTCGTTTTCTTTCAACGCGGCTGAAGTGAACTTTTTTCGCGCCCAAGCGCCCATCAAGTTGAGCCTGCGTTGAATGCCGATTTTGTCGCCGAGCCACTTACCGCTGCCCAGTGAAAGCATCATCACGAGAAACAGGGTTCCGCGCATCAGCCAGCCGCGCGACGGCTGGCCGGGGTAGCTGCCGGCGAGGCCGTCCCAGATCATCTTGAATCCGATCGCCAGCGACACCAGCGCGATGGCGAACTTTAGGTTTTGCTGTGTCCTGACGGAGATGTTGCGGAAGATGAACAACCCTGCGAATCCTCCGAGGAGAATGCAGGCGACGTTGAGGATGGTGCCGAGACCGGTCACGCGCAGAGGGTGGGCATCTCCGCTCCAGGAGACAAGGGCAATGCCGACGGTGGCAGGTTCAACGCCGACAGCCAGCCGGCCGCCTTGTTTATTGTCTCGTCATACTCGGCGGCCGGATCAGAGTCGGCGACGATGCCGGCCCCGACGTGAAACCAGGCCATCCCATCGCGGCAAACCGCTGTGCGGATGAGGATGTTGAATTGGCTCTCGCGGTTGAAGCCGAGGTAGCCGAGGCAGCCGGTGTATGGTCCGCGGACGACCGGCTCGAGTTCGTCGATGATTTCCATTGCGCGGATCTTCGGTGCACCGGTGATGCTGCCGCCAGGAAAACAGGAGGCCAGTGCTTGCAGGTGCGTAACGCCCCGGCGCAGCCGTCCTTCCACGGTTGAGACGAGATGCTGCACCTGGGCGAAGCGCTCGAGCTTGGCCAGCTCTGGCACGGTCACCGAGCCGTATTCGCAGAATCGGCCGAGGTCGTTGCGTAGCAGGTCGGTGATCATTACCAGTTCGGCCCGGTCCTTGGTGCTGGTCTGCAGCTCGTAACCCAGCCTTGCGTCGAGATCGGGGGATGTGCCGCGCGGGCGCGTCCCCTTGATTGGCCGGGTGGTCACATGGTTGCCGCTTAGTTGCAGGAACTGTTCCGGTGACGAACTGGCGAGCTGAAAGCCGCCGCACTGCATGAAACCGGAAAACGGCGCGGGTGACGCGGTGACCAAACGCTGAAACAGCGTCCAGCCATCTACACCCACCTCTGCGGCCATGCGATGTGTGAGATTGGCCTGATAAATGTCGCCCTGCCAGATGTAGTCGATGATCCGGCGAACGCCGTTGCAATAGTCGTCGCGCGACATCGTCGAGGTGACTTGCGGTGGCGCTGCTTGGCCAAGTGGCGGCTCTGTGCCGGGCGCTTGGCCGAACGTGCCGAGTTGCCCGCGCCAAAAGTCGGCGGCAAGCTGGGCGCGATCGTCGTCGCGGTCACCCTCCTCGTCGAGGCCGGTGGAGATGAGCCAAGCCTTATCGAGGTGGTGGTCGAAGACGACGAGGCTGTCGTAAAAGCCGACGGAGCATTCCGGCAATTCTAGGTCGTTTTGGGTGGTCAGCGTCAGATGCGGTTCGGTGAACTGTTTCAGCTCGTAGCCGAAGTAGCCGAAGCAGCCGCCGAGTGGGAACGGCAGGTCGATCTCCTCCAGCAGTTCATAGCGGTTGGCGAGGCTCTCCAGCAGTTTCCACGGGTTGCCGTACAGCGTGCGTCGGCCGGCGGCAGATTCGATCTTGCAGCGAGAGCCGTGCGACTCGAACCATAAAAAAGGTTTCGTGGCGATGAGGCTGAAGCGTTCGCCATGCTCCATTGTGCCGGAACGCAACAGGATCGTCCCCGGCTCGGTGTGAAGCTGCGCGGTGATTGACTCCGGCGAGTGCCGCGTCTCAATTTCCTGGATCAACGGGCAGGGCATCAGTGGTCAAAATTCAAGCAGTTTGCGGAGGCCGCGGTCATTCTTCAGCGGGCTGACGAGCGAGAGGCAGAGGCGTTCCGGCCGGAAAAAATCGTTGGCAACGCGACGGATATCGCCCGGCCGAATCTCGTTGAGGCGGGCCTTGATTTCGTCCGGCGGGATGATGCGGTCGAAGCCGAGTATCTGTTCGCCAACCCAGTTCATCTGGCTTTCGGTATTCTCAAGGCTCAGCTCAAGCTGGCCGATGAGGTAGTCGCGGGCGCGGCGCAACTCGGCGGTGCCGGGCGGTTTTGTACAGAGGTGGCGCAGTTCGGCGAGGGTGAGGCGGAGTGCCTTTTGTGCGTGGGCGGTGTCGAGCCCGGCGGCGATCGTGAGGCTACCGGTATCGTGATAAAAGTTGGGTGTCGAGTAGATGCTGTAGGCCAGGCCGTGCTCTTCCCGAATGGATTGGAAAAGGCGCGAGCTCATGTTCTCCCCCAGGATTACATTGGCCAGCCGCAGGGCAAACCGTCTCGGGTCGTGCCGTGAACAGGTGCGTATGCCCAGTGCAAATTGCGTCTGCTCCATTTCGCGTGTGAACAGCTTAATCTCCGGCCGTGCCTGGCCGTTTACGGCGGGGAACCAGTTTGAACGCTCGCCGGGAGGAATGCGCTTGGCCAAGCGCTTGGCCAAGTGGGTCAGATTACGGTGGCAGATGGCACCGGCAGCGACCACGACTGTGGAGCCGCTGACATAATGCCGGGCGTGAAATCCGGCCAACTCGCGGCGGCGTGTGCGGTTAAGACTGCGCTCGTTGCCGGCGATCGAGCGGCCAAGCGGTTGGCCGGGCCAGAGCGTCTCGTCGGACAGCTCAAGCACGTGCTGCGACGGCTGGTCGAGCGTCATCGCGATCTCCTCCTTGATGACGCGGCGTTCACGGGTGATTTCTCGGCGGTCGATCACCGGGTTGAGATACATATCGGCCAGCACATCCATCAGCTTGTCGGCTTGGCCGGCATGGGCGCGTGCGTGGTAGCAGGTGCTTTCCTCGCTGGTGCAGGCGTTGATGTAGCCGCCAATGCCTTCGACCTCCCGGCTGATTTGCGCGGCCGTGCGGCGCTGGGTGCCCTTGAACAGCATATGCTCGAGGAAATGGCTGATGCCGTTTACCGATTCGGGTTCGCAGCGGCTGCCGACGGCCGCCCAGATACCGAGGCTGACGCTGGCCATGTGGGGCAGCTCGGCCGTGGCCAATCGGAGCCCGTTGGGCAATCGGGTGACGTGATACATTTGCAATATTGGGGACGAGGTGGAACTCATCCCTCCCACCCTCGCGCCAAGCCGATTAAACGGCGACAAACGGCCGATGGTCAATACCGGCAGGACGCAGCATGCATTAAGAATATTTGACTCAGTCTTATTTTCAGTTTAACTCGGCTTATGCAGCTCGAGAGCCTGAAGGTGTTTTGCGACCTGGCCGAGAGCCGGAGCTTCACCGGCGCGGCGCGGATCAGCGGGATCACCCAGTCGGCGGTGAGCCAGCAGGTCAACTCGCT
>JASMKO010000021.1 GCA_030749225.1 Verrucomicrobiota bacterium | reverse complement strand
AACCCGGTGTTCGTGCTTGTCGATGGCAAACCGATCCGTGCCTCCAAGCGCAGCGCTGAGTGGTGCCTTGAGGGAGTTAAAAAATGTCGCTCGCAAAAACGCCGCTTCATGGGCGAAGACGAGATCGCCAACTTCAACGCTGCCTACGATCACGCCGAGAAAACCTACCGCCGCATCATCGACGAAAGCGTCACTGACTAACCAAGGAAAAGGTTCGTCGGCGGACCGGCAACGCGCGGTTGACAACGAAACACCCCTCCGGCGAGCGGTTGCGCCGCCCTGCCCGCCTCGTCGAGATCGCGGCTGGAGGTGGTGATGTACAGTTCGTCCCAGTTTTCGCCGCCGAAACAGCACGACGTCACGCACTCGACCGGCACCTCCACCTTGGCCAAGAGCGCCCCGCCCGGCGCGAACCGCGCGACGCCCCAGCCCTGCCACAGCGCCACCCAGAGCATCCCCTCGTTGTCGATGCACATTCCGTCTGGGTAGCCCATGCCGTCCGGCAACTCGAAAGCCGTTCGCCGATCCGACACCGTCCCGGCGGTCATGTCGCAATCGAACACATCGACCCGCCGCGTCGGCGAGTCGATGTAGTAAAACGTTTTTTGATCGGAAGTCCAAGCCAGGCCGTTGGAGATGCTGACTTGGTCGAACAATTTGTCGACGGAGAGGTTTCGGTTGAGCCGGTAAAAGCTGCCAACGTTTGGTGACTCGTCCACACCCATCGTGCCGGCCCAAAGCCGTCCCTCCGAATCGACCTTGCCGTCGTTGAACCGGTTGTTCGGCAAATCCTGCTCCGGATCGATGATCGGTGACAACCTGCCGCTGGCCAAGTCGAGCCGCACGAAGCCGACACTCGTGCCGAGGATCAGGTCGCCGCGCTGGGTTGGGACGGCCAAGCCGGGCTTTTCGCCCACGCCCCAAGTTTGATTTTCAGCGGTGGCAGGGTTGAAACAACAGACGCGGGCACTCTCGATATCTACCCAGACCAGATCCTGCGTCTCCTCCCTCCACACCGGCCCTTCACCAAGGACCGCCTTCGCGTCCAACACACACTCCGCCGTCAACGTTTGCACGGCCGCAGCTTGGCCAAGCGCTTAGCCAAGCGCAATTACGGAGTGACCATCGAGACGTCGAGTGTGCCACTGATCGATTCATTGCCGGTCGAATTCTGGAACGGTGCCAGGCCGAACTCCGGGATCACCGCCAGCAGGTGATCAAAAATATCGGCCTGGATCGCCTCGTAGTCAGCCCAGACCGTCGTGTCGGTGAAGATGTAAATCTCAATCGGTAACCCGTTGTCACCCGGTTCGAGCTGGCGAATGAGAAAGGTGCGGTCCTGCCGGATCTGCGGATGGTTTTTCAGGTATGCCATGATGTAGGCACGAAAGGTGCCGATGTTGGTCAAGCGCCGTCCGTTGACAAGTTCCGACAAGTCAGTGTTGGCCGTCTGGTTGTAGGCGTTGACCTCGTCGAGTCTGGATTGCAGATAGCCCTTGAGCAGGTCGAACCGCTGGAACTTCGCGAGCAGCCCCTCGTCGGCGAACCGGATTGAGCGCATGTCGATGCGGATCGGCCGCTTGATCCGCCGCCCGCCTGAGTCTTTCATTCCGCGCCAGTTCCGACACGACTCGGTGATCAGCTTCGACGCCGGGATGCTGACCACGGTCTTGTCAAAATTCTGCACTTTCACCGTTGTTAGCGAAACGTCGATCACGTCGCCATCGATGCCGTGCGCCTTCATCTCAATCCAGTCGCCCTTGCGCACAGTGTCGTTGGTGGCGAGCTGAATCCCGGCCACCAAGCCCATGATCGCGTCCTTAAACACAAACAGGAACCCCATGACCATCGCGCCCAAGCCGGCCATCAGCGTGCCAACCTCACGGCCCATCACGATTGAGATGATGAACACGCCCCCGACAAAACAGGCCACCAGCATCGCCGCCTGGAGCAGGCCCTTGATCGGGATGCGCTTGGCGATGTCGTAACGCTGATAAATCGAGAGTAGCCCATTGAGCAGCGCCTGCAGAGTGAACAACAACAACACCACGAGGTACACCTTGGCCAAGCCCTGCACGAAACCGACCAGGCTCTCCACCCCTGCAAACACCACTGGGGCCAACACATGCGCCACGAGGGCGGGAACCACATTGGAGAGGCGGGCGAAGACTTTGTGCTCAACGAGCACCTCGTCCCAGTCAAAGCTCGTCTTGGTGGCAAGAAACCGGATAGCCCGCAGCACCACCCGCTTGGCTAGCAGGTAAGCCAGCCAGCTGAGAAACACGAGTAGCACGGCCCCCACTACGTTGACCAGCAGACCGGCCCAGCCTGCGTCGATGCCATACCCCTCGAATTGCCCCTTCAGCCCGTCCAGCAGGCTGCGCAGGTTCTCGATCGTCTCACCGCCGGGCGCGGCTTGCTTTACCGTGTTTGTCTCGTTCATTGCCTGGGCGATACGCTAGTCAAATAACCTTGGCGATGAAACCCCTTTTCCCGCGGTTGGCCGAGCGCTTGGCCACAAAAAAAAACGGGAGCCGCGATGGACTCCCGCCTGGTTGATTCGTTATCGCCGGCGCTTAGAAACTCTCGCCGACCTGAAAGCGCAGAAACTTGGCCACGGTGATTTCGTCGCCCAGCGCCTGGCCCACGGAGGCCATGTGGTCCTTGATGCTCACGTCCGGGTTCTTCACGAAACCTTGCTCGAGCAGACAGTTGGTGGCGAAGTATTTGTTGAGCTTGCCGTTGACGATGTTCTCGACAGCCTGCGGCGGCTTGCCCTCGGCCTGTTCCTCGGCGATGGCCTTCTCCTTGGCCACCAACTCGGGGTCGACCTCGTCCCGGCTCACGGACACCGGTGCGGAGGCGGCGATGTGCAGGGTGATGTCCTTCACCAGCGCCTTGAAGTCGTCGTTACCGAGGGTGTCCTCCTTGCCAGCCCCAACCTGGAGCAGCACACCGACCTTGGCCCCGGTGTGAATGTACGCGGCCACCAACCCGGTGTCGTCTACCTCAAGCTTGGCGTCACGGGAGAGAAGGATGTTCTCGCCAATCTTGGCCACCTGCGCGGTGCGCAACTCCTCGAAGTCGGTGCCCGGCTCGGTCAGCTTGAGTTTGGCCAGTTCGCCCGTGAACTCGAGGAACTGCTCGTTCTTGGCAACGAAGTCGGTCTCGCAGTTGACCTCGACCAGCACGCCGGCCTTGGAGTCGGGCTGGATGTAGTGGGCGATGACGCCCTCGTTGGCCTCACGGCCGGCCTTCTTGGCCGCCTTGATCGTGCCCTGCGCACGCAGCACGTCGACGGCGGCCTCGACGTCGCCATCTGTCTCGATGAGGGCTTTTTTGCAGTCCATCAGGCCTGCGCTGGTCATGCCGCGAAGTTGCGCTACAAGTTTTGCTGTTATCTCTGCCATAACTGTTTTTGTTTAATAACCGATCTCAGTCCCGGGTTGGTTCGACCGGGAAAAGAAAATATAAATTTCGGAAGGCTCAGGCCTCAACCGGCTCGGTCGGGGCTTCGGGTGTCGCTTCCGCCGGAGCTTCCTCAACCGCGACCTCAGCCGGCTCCGCCGGGGCCGGTTCGGATGCAGCCGGTTCGGCCGGGGCCGCTTCCGGCTCGGTGGGGGCACTCTCTGTTTGCGTGGCCTTGGCCTCTGCGTCCGCCTTCATTTTCGCGGAAGCCGCCTCGTAGGCCGCACGGGCCTCGACCATCGGCTGTGTGACCGCGCTGAGCACAGCCTTGATCGATCGAATGGCGTCGTCGTTACCGGCGATCGGATAGTCGACCAGGGTCGGATCAGTGTTGGTGTCGACGATGGCGACGATCGGCACGCGCAACCGGCGCGCCTCGGCTAGTGCGTTGTGCTCGCGCTTGATGTCGACGATGAAAATGGCGTCCGGCTTGGTGGAGAGGTCGCGGATGCCGTTGAGCCGGATGTGCAGCCGGTTGAGTTCACGGCGCAGCATCGACTGCTCCTGCTTGACGAACTCGGCCATCCGGCCGTCGGTCTCCATCGTTTCCAACTCCACCATGCGGTTGATGGAGCGCTTGATGGTCTTGAGATTGGTCATCATACCGCCCAGCCAGCGTTCGCAAGCGTACGGCTGGCCGGTGGCTTCCGCAGTTTCCTTGATGGTGAGTTGGGCCTGCTTCTTGGTGCCGACGAAGAGCACCTTGCCGCCCTTGGCCACGATCCCCTTGAGAAACTCGGCGGCCGCCTCGATTTGCGACACTGTTTGCAAGAGGTCGATGATGTGGATGCCGTTCCGGGCCTCGAAGATGTAATCCCGCATCTTCGGGTTCCACTTGCGCGTCTGGTGTCCGAAATGGACACCCGCGTCCAACAGTTCTTTAACGTTGCTCATTCTTTTGTTTTCCATTGGTTGCCGGCTGAGTCCGTTGTACAGCCGTCCCGCGGAAAGAACGGGATTCAGTTCGTTGTGGTTAATGCCTCCTCGAGCGGCCAAGCCCAAGGTGGGGGGTTGAAAGGCTGTTCAATTGGCGGCCAATCTGGCTTTAAAAAGCTCCCTTCCCGCCAAAAAAGGGCGGGCACCCTACCAGAAACAGCCCGGGCCGCAACCCTCAATTTTTCCTGGTTTCCCGGTCTCGGCGCCTAGCCAAGCGCGAGAGAGGCCAAACATTGGCTGGCCAAGCGCCGGTTCCGGCAGTAACAATCGCTCCCTCAAGGAGGCAGACAGCGTTTATGCTGATGTTTTTGGCTAGGGGCAACAGGCGAACCGGCCGCATCGTGACGATTGCGGCAGCGGCGGTATTGTGGCTTGGGCAAGCGCTCAGCGAAGCCGCCACGCACACCATTCAGCGCGGCGAGACGCTTGGCATTATCGCCAAGAAATACGGCATCAGCACGACCGCCCTTGCGGCCCACAACGGCATTGCCAACCCGAACCTCGTCAAGGTCGGCCAGAAACTCACCATCCCGGCCAAGGTCAGCACGATCACTTACACCGTCCGCAAGGGCGACACGCTGAGCAACATCGCGAAAAAGCACCAAACCACCGCGGAGGCGATCGCCAAGGCCAACGGCATCAAGAACCCCAATGCCATTCGCCCAGACCGCAAACTCAAGATCACGGTTGGCACAGCCAAGAAGACAGCCAAGCCTAAGCCGTCGGCCATCGCCGGCTCGACCCTGCGCGAGATCAATCGGCCGCGCATCCGGCGTAAACGCTGGAAATACATCGTCATCCACCACAGCGCCGACAGCAACAACAGCATTCGTGGGATGGAGCATTATCACCGGCGCGTTCGCCGCATGGAGAACGGGCTCGCCTACCACTTCGTCATCGGCAACGGCGTCAAGACGACCGACGGAAAGATTTACGTCGGCGATCGGTGGAAACGCCAGATTCGCGGTGGCCACCTCGCCAGTTCCGCACTCAACGAGGTCGCCATCGGCATCTGTCTCGTGGGCAACTTTGAAAAAACGCAACCCACCCCCAAGCAGCGCACCAGCCTCAAGGCGCTGGTTTCGCTTCTCCGCAAACGCACCGGAGTACCCTACAGCCAGGTGCGCACGCACCGGCACATCAATCCCAAACCGACCATTTGCCCCGGCCGCCGCTTCAACCTCCGAGGCATCCTCAGCACCTGAACACCCCCGCTGTGGCTGACCCCGATTCACAATCGCTGCTGCTCCAAGCCACCGAACGGGCCGAATCGGGAGACTTCGCCCAAGCCGCCGAATTGTCCCGGCAACTCCTCTCACGGAACGAAGCTGACGTTGATGCCCTGTTCCTGCTCGGCCGCAACGACGAAGCCATCAAAGCGCTGGAGAAGGCGGTGCAGATCAGCAACAGCCCCGACATGTTGGTGCAACTGCGGGAAAACCTACGCGGCGTGCTCGAGCGCTCGCCGCTGATGGACTACGACGGCTACGCCCGGGAGTTCAGCGGGATACTGCAACTCTGGTGGGCCAAGCGCTGCGCCGCGGAAAACTGACGCCAGACCGCTTGGCCAAACGACGCGTTCAGCCGACCCGATTGGCCTCGAGCCAGTCGAGCGCCTGGCCAAGCGCCTCGTCCGGCCTGCACAGGATCATCTCCCCCACCCTTGGTTTGATCTCGACGTGGCCTTTAGCCAGCGAGCGCTCTCCGATACCGATGCGAAGTGGGAAACCAGCCAGCTCGGAGTCCTTGAACTTGATGCCGGGGCGCGCCGCGCGGTCGTCAAGGATGACATCCACACCGTTTGCCTGCAGCTCGTCGTAAAGCCGGTCGGCCAGTTTCATCACCTCCGACTCCGGCTTGACATCCAGCGCGGTGAGGCAAACCTCGTACGGTGCAACCGACGTCGGCCATAGGATGCCGTGGTCATCGTGGCACTGCTCGATCACCGCCTGCAATGTGCGCGTCACGCCAATACCGTAGCAGCCCATGATGCTCGGGTGGCTCCCGCCGTTTTCGTCAAGGAACGTCGCGCCGAGCGCCTCGCTGTACTTGGTACCCAGCTTGAACACATGCCCGACCTCGATGGCGCGACGAATCTTCAGTGGCTGGCCGGTCTCGAGGCACAACTCCCCGGCCCGCACATGGCGCAGGTCGGCCCACGTGCCTACCGTGATGTCGCGCTCGATGTTGACGTTGCGCAAATGATGCCCGTCGTCGTTTGCGCCGGTGACCATGCCGGAGCCGCCGCGCAACACCTCGTCGGCATAAACCGGGATGCCCGTGACTCCAACCGCACCGAGGCTGCCCGGGTGTGCGCCCAGCGCCTCGGCAATCTCGGCGTCGCCCGCGGCGCGAAAGGTCCCCGTGCGGAGCGCGCCGCCGAGCTTGGCCTCCTCGAGCTGGTCGTCACCGCGCAACAGCACGATCACCGGCTGGCCGTCGGCGATGTAGACGAGCGTCTTGATCTGCCGCTCCGCTGCGACGTCGAAATCCTTGGCCAGGTCGTCAATCGTCTTCACACTGGGCGTCTCGAATTTCTCCGCGGCACCACAGTCATCCGACGGCGTGGCCGTAGCCGGGCCCTGGCTGGTAGCCTTTTCCATGTTCGCCGCGTACTCGCCGCTCTCGCAATACACCACCTCGTTCTCGCCAGTCTCAGCCGGCACCATGAACTCGTGCGAATGCGCGCCGCCCATTACGCCGGTGTCGGCCTGCACCGGGATGGCCCTCAGGCCGCAACGTTCAAAAATCCGCGTATAGGCATCGTACATCCGCTGGTAACTGGCGTTGGCCGCCTCGTCATCGGCATCGAAGCTGTATGCGTCCTTCATGATGAACTCCTTGGCGCGCATAAGGCCGAAGCGCGGGCGGATCTCGTCGCGGAACTTGGTCTGGATCTGGTAAAAATTGACCGGCAACTGGCGGTAGGAGTTGAACTCATCGGCGACCAGCGTGGTGATAACCTCCTCATGCGTCGGGCCAAGCACCCACTCCTTCCGGGCGCGGTCCTTCACGTGAAACAGCACATCCTTGGCCGTCTCGAGCCGCCCGCTCTTGGCCCAGATTGCGGGCGGCTGCAGCGCCGGCATGAACACCTCAAGCGCCCCGGCGCGGTTCATCTCCTGACGAACGATGGCCTCGACTTTCCGCAACGCCCGCAGTCCAAGCGGCAGGAAGGTGTACAGACCGCCGGTGAGCTTGCGCACCAAACCGGCACGCAGCAGGAGCTTGTGGGAGATGATCTCCGCCTCGGCGGGCGTCTCCTTCAACGTGGGGATGAATGTCTGTGACCAGCGCATCGCAAAAACGGGATTTGCCAGCCGACGGGCCAGCGCTTGGCCAAGCGAACAGGAAAAAAGCAGCGAAGTCGACTCGAAACGCGCGCCCGCTACTTCACGGAGTTGACCAGCGGCGCCAGCCCCTGGATGCGAACCTCAAGCGTGTCGTCGGATTCGATTGGGCCGACGCCGGACGGCGTACCGGTGAGGATGACGTCACCCGGTAACAGCGTCATGTTCGTCGAGATGAAGCTGACCAGTTCCGAGCAACTAAAGATCATCTGCGACGTGGAGGAGTTTTGGCAGAGCTGCCCGTTCTTGAACAGCTGAATCGTCAGGCAGTCGGGATCGATCTTCGTCTCGATGTACGGACCAAGCGGCGTGAAGGTGTCGAACGACTTAGCCCGCGCCCATTGGCTCTCGGATTTCTGGATCGTCCGGTCGCTGATGTCCTGCGCCGCCGTGTAGCCGAGGATGTAGCGGCTAGCCGCCTTTGGGGTGACATTGCGAATGCTGCGACCAATCACGATGGCCAGTTCTGCCTCGTAGTCGGTCTGGTGCTTCTCAAACGGGATCTCGATTTTCCCCCCATCCGGCAGGATCGACTTAGGGGACTTGAGCCAAAAGAGCGGTGTCTTGGGCGCTTCAAGCCCGGACTCAGCGGCGTGGTCGGCGTAGTTGAGGCCAACGGCGATGACCTTCGACGGCTGAACCGGCACAAGCGTCCGGAATCCCTTTTTCGCGATGGGCGTTTTATGAAAAGAGGGCGCGCTGAAGACGTCACCCTTTAGCTTGTATAAATCCCCGTCCTCGACTTTGGCGTAGAAGATATTATCCCCCTTCTGAAAAAGCCCGATTGCTGCCATGTTGCCCGGTTGTTACCAAGCAAAACGGGCCAACGCAAGGAAAAAGCCGGTTTTGGCCTATTTTAAGGGCTTCATCGTTAGCGGGTCGCGCATCGGCAGCTCCGTTACCCCGCGCTTGGCCAAGTCGTCCAGCTTCACCGAATGATCCGGGTGACCCTTCAGAATCTCCTCCTTTTGACCGACGACCAGGATGATGACCTGGTCCAACTTGAGCCACCGCTTGGCCACGCGCTGCACCGCGGCGATATCCACCGCCTCGATGTTGTCGCGGTAGTCGGCCCAGTAGCTTGGCTGACTGGCGTAGCGGCCAATCATCTCGTCACCGGCAAACATCGAGACCACCTGACCAGGTGAGGCAAAATTGTTCGGGAACGTGTCAATGAAGGATCGCTTGGCCGTGAGCAACTCCTCAGCGCTCACCGGCTCGCTCATGATGTACTCAATCTCCTCGAGCACGATCGACGTCGCATATGCCACCGTGCGCGACTTCGACTGGAACCCGGCGCGGAACACGATCGGGTAATGCGCTCCACCCGGAAACGACGAACGCGCCGAGTAGGCCAATCCCTCGTCTGAGCGAACGCGGTTCGTGATGCGCGACGTAAAGCCGCCGCCTCCAAGCACGTCGTTCATCACCTGAATCGCATAATAGTCCGGATCGTCCCAGCGGATGCCCGGCAGGATGATCGACACTCGGCCCTGGTTCACATCCTTGTCGACAATGTAAACGCCCGGCTTGCCGTACTCCCGATCCTGCGGCACCGGCAACGCCTGCTTGCCGGGGTGCGGCCAGGCTGCAAACAGGCCGTCAATCCGCTCAAGCATCGCGTCGCGATCGAAGTCGCCACTGATGGAGAGGATAAAATTGCGCGGATGCACCCAGTCGTGGTGGAACGCCAGCAGGTCCTCCCGCCGGATGCTCTCGAGCGACGCAGCCGTCGTGTGGCGGTTGCCCCAAAAGTCCTCGCCGTACGCGAGATATTTTCGCTCGCGTGACTCGATGTTCCGCGAGTCATCGTTGCGCTGCTTGAGCCCCTGCAACATCTGCGTCTTACGCAGCGCCAGCTTGTCCTCCTGAAATTGGGGTGCGGCCAGCACGGCCCGCAAAATCTCGAAACCACGATCGGCATCCTTCGAGAGCAGATTTAGGCTCACGCTGCCGCTGAGGCCGCCAAAACTGCTCGAGAGCCGGGCCGCAAGAAACTCCAATTCCTCGTCCAGTTCGTCCGCCGGCTTGGACGGAATGCCACCGCGCGCCATCAGGTAGCCGGCAAGGTCGGCCAAGCCCTCCTTGCCTTCCGGGTCGAGGTAGCTGCCGCCGCGGAGGGTCACCGACAGGTCGATCAGCGGCCGTTCGCGATCCTGATAAATGTAAACAACCGCGCCCGACTCCAGTTCCACGCGATAATCACGCGGATTGGGCGCCTCATAAACCAGCGGCGGGAATTTCAGTTTCTCCGGCCGGTCTGGAATCTCCTCCGCTTGACCAAGCGCCGCTCCAAGAACCGCAACCAAGCTCACCACCATGTTTTGTTTCATCGATAAACTCATGTCGTTGCCCCTGGGTTACTTGCTTAACTCGGCGATTCGTTCCGCAATTTTCACCATGATGATTTTCATCAGGCCCTGCTGCTTGCCGTCCGCTTGACCAAGCTGCGACTCCATCCCCTCCAGCTGTTTCTCCAGCCGCTCGCGGTTTGTATCCGACTTGATCTGGCTGGAGATGCGGCGGACGATCGCCTGTTGCTCCGCGCTCAAGCCGGCCAACGCCGGGTCGTCCGGGACCTTTGTGCCCGGCTTGCGCGTGTAAGTCGCCACGGTGCGGTTTTCCTTCACGAGATATTTTTGGGCCACGCGCCGAATATCCTCCGCGGTGACTTCGAGGATGCTCGGGATCTCAGTATTGATCGCACGCCAGTCGCCGCCGCCCTCGTACCGGATCAGCTGCACCAGCAGGTGAAAATTCGACGAAGCGCGCCGCACCGCCATCGCGGCGAAGTTGTTTTTCACCTTCTGCAGTTCGCGCTCGGAGACCAGTTCGTTTTTCAGCCGATCGACCTCGGCGTAGATCGCCGCCTCAACGTCGCCCGGGGTTTTCGGCTCCTTGGCCTCGCCGCCGATGTTGAACATACCGGCGTATTTGCGGGCCAACTGGTGAGCAAATGCCGAGGTCGCGACCTCAGAGCCGAGCACGAGCGCCTTGTGCAGCCGGCCGGAGCGCCCTGATAACACCGCCGCCAGCACATCCAGTGCGTGGGCGTCGGGATGCCCGGCCGCCGGCGTGTGCCACAGGATGTCCACCTGCGGGTTGGCCTCCGCCTGGGCATTCATTCGTTTCTCGACCTTTTGCGCCACCTCCAGCGTGACGACCTCGGGCGGGTTTGTGTTGCCGCGCGGGATGCGTCCGAAATAACGCTCGCATAGGCCAAGGGCCTGCTCCGTCTCAAAATCCCCGACCAGGATTAGCGTGATGTTTTGGGGCGCGTAGTGGAGCGCGTAAAATTCGTCAGCCTGCGCCTTGGTGATGGCCGGGATGTCCGACGGCCAACCTATCACCGGCCAGCCGTACGGGTGCGACTCCCAGAAGAGCGCCTCAAGCGATTCCTGGAATTTGCCGAGCGGCGTCGACTCGGTGCGCATGCGGCGCTCCTCGAATACCACATCGCGCTCAGCGTAAAACTCCCGGAACACCGGCCGCAGCAGCCGCTCCGACTCCATCCACGTCCACAGCTCAAGCTTGTTCGCCGGCACGGTGATGAAGTAGCCGGTCATGTCGTTGGAGGTGAAGGCGTTCATGCCAGAGGCGCCAGCGGTGGTGTAGATGCGGTCGAACTCGTTCTTGACGAGCACCTTGCGCTGCGCGGCGATCAGTTCGTTAAACTGGGCCTCAAGTTCGCGGTAGCGCTCGGTCTTGTTTTCCGGCTTGGCCAGGTCGTCGATCTCGCCGCGCCGCAGGGCTAGACGCATCTTGGCCTCCTCCCGGCGCATGGCGTCACGCACCTCCTCCTGCTGCTCAATGATCTCGGCATCGCGCTTGGCATCACTCGTGCCGATGGACGGCGTGCCCTTGAACATCATGTGCTCGAACAGGTGCGCGATGCCGGTGATGCCGGGCCGCTCGTTCACACTGCCGACGCGCGCCACCCAGCCGCCGGCGACGGCGGGCGAGTGGTGCCGCTCGACCATGAGCAGTTTCATGCCGTTGGAAAGGGTGCGCTCCTCGACCGGCACCTGTTGCGCTTGGCCAAACGCCACTCCGGCGAGGGCGATTGCCAGTCCAATTACTTGGCCAATCGACTGGCGGAGTCGTCTTGTTTTTCTCTTCGTTTTCACGGTCAAAGTACGGCGGTAGAGTAACGACCTGACCACGCCGGATCAATCGGCGTCGTGGATGTGATCCACGTCCCGTTTGCAGTAGGGGCAAAAATAAATGCCGCGCCGCTGTTCCTCCTCGTCAAGTTTAAGACTCTTGCGGCAGATCGCACAATGGACGTTTTCCGGGATCAGTTTTTGCTCCATCTCGACGTTGTCGTGCTCAGGCAGGGTCTCTTCACCGGTTGGCTCGGAGGCATCCGTGTTTGGCTCTGGTTCCGGTTCCGGTTTCTTCGCGGCAGACGAGGCGTCTGGGCTGTCCTCGCTGCTGCTGAACCAACCGCCGAACTTGTTCATCAGACCGCCGCCGCTGTCTTTGCCCTTTGTTTGCTTGCCGAAGTTGAGGTGATCCACCTCCTGCTCACAGTAGGGGCAAAAGTAGATGCCAGTGCGTTGTTCCTCACCGTCGAGTTTGATGCTCTCTGCACAGTTCATGCACCGCACGTATGCCGGCACCTTGAAGAAACTCTCCGGCTTGCCCGGCTGATACAGCTGTGGCGGGGTGTCCTCGTTGTCCTTGGCCTCGGGATCCGCGCCAAGCCGGAGCAGGTAATCGATCACCTGCGTGTGGCAGTTGACCGCGGCATGATGCAGCGGCGTCTCCCCCTCGGTGGAGCGGGCCTGGATGAGCAAGCGGATGTCCGCCGGGAAATTGTCCTCATCGGCCGGTGGCGGCTCGCCGGATTCCCCGTCCGGCTCGTCGTCCTCGGCCTTGCCCACACTGAGCGGGGGCAGCGGCCACCGCTCGGGGGCCACCGCCCGGACGAACACCTCAACAATGTCGGCCCAGCCGTACATGGCCGCGAGGTGGATAGGGAGGTTGCCGTTGGAATCCTTGGAGCGGAGGTCGGCCCCTTTCTTGAGCATCAACTGCACAATGGGCAGGTTGCCCTTGAAAGCGGCCATGTGCAGCGGCGTGCCGCCGAACTTGCCCTTGGCGTTGAGGTCAGCGCCCATGTCGATCAGGAAGTGCGAGACGCGGTCCCAGTCGTTGTAGACGCTAAGGTGCAGCGGGGAGCGGCCCTCCTCATTGCGGCAGTTGACGCTGGCCCCCTCCGAGTGCAGGCGCTTCACCAGCCCCAGTTTGTTGTACTGGATCGCCTTGAGTAGTTCCTGATCTAGCTTGGCTTGGTTCACGGCATCCGTCGCCCGGTGCGATTAGCGGCCAAAACCGGCAGCCATTCAATCCCAATCACCTCACTCTTGGGCCGGAACACCGAACACCGTCAAGCCAAGCGCGATCAGCAGGACTCCGAAAGCGAGACGAAACCAGCCCTTGGCCGCGAAACGGCCGGGCTTGGCCAGCATCCAATCGATCATGTCGCGCATGCGCCACGGCGAGACCACCCACCACATGGAAACGAGGATGATGAGGTACGCCCAAATGGCAAACACCAGCCGCCACTCCGACATCTGCTCGACCGGCGTAGTCAGCATGTAATGACGCTGCGTGTCGAGCATCAGCTTGGCCAAGAGCAGCATGAACACCGCCAGGCCCCGTACCGCCAAAAAATCCCGCAGAAAAATGCACGAGCCGATCCCCACCGCACCAAAGCCGATGTAGAACCAATGCTTGATCTCGCGGTAGTCAGCCATGTCCTCAATCTTGATGTTCCAGAGAAACCAGGCGGTCGCGGCCAACATCAGCACGTAGCCCGGTAGGTTGGCACGGGGGAAGCCCCGCAGTGACTGGCCCACCGCCGCCGGCTTGGCCAAGCTGTAGCCGGAGAGGACCACAAGGAACGCCCCGATCAGCACCGACAGAGTAGCCAGGCTGATGTCACCGTGCAACTTGATGCCGACGTAGAGAAACACGCCGACAAACAACAACAGAAATCCAAACAGCGGCGCGGCCGCCTCCGACTGTTTTGCTGATTCATTCACAGGTCAGTCCAAATTCACGATCGCCGGGTCGCCGTAAAGGGTGAACGAGCCGGCTCGGGTGATCTTCAACTCCATCAACTGGCCGTGAAACCGTCCCCCCCCGTCAAGCACCACGATCTTGTTGCAGCGTGTGCGGCCCTCCATCCGAGCGGCGTTGCGGCGGCTTGGCCCCTCGACGAGCACCTCCATCGTCCTACCGACAAATTGCTCGTAACGCGCGAATCCCATCTCGTCGATCGCCGCAAGCAGCGTGGCATGCCGTTCCTCGATCAACTCCCTTGGCAGTTGGTTCTCCATCGCTGCCGCCGGCGTGTCGCGGCGGGTGGAGTACTTGAAAACAAACGCGTTGTCGAACTGAACCTCTCGGCAGAGCGATAGCGTCGCCTCGAACTCCGCTTCCGTCTCGCCGGGGAAACCGACGATGATGTCGGTCGTGATGCCTATGTTCGGCCTAACGGCGCGCAGCTTGCCGACAATCTCCAAAAACCGCTCGCGCGTGTAGCCGCGGTGCATCCGCTTGAGCATCGCGTTGCTGCCGCTCTGCACCGGGATATGCGCGCTCTCGCACAGCTTGGCCAAGCGCCCGTACGCCTCGACGAGGTCGTCGCCGTAGCCCTTCGGATGCGGCGAAGTGAACCGGATCCGCTCCAGCCCATCAATCCCGTGCACCGCCTCGATAAGCTGCACGAACGCCGACTTGCCGTCCCGCTCACCAATCTCGCGGCGGCCGTAGCTCGTCACGATCTGCCCGAGCAGCGTCACCTCGCGCACACCACAATCGACCAACTCGCGGCATTCGCCCACAATGTCGTCGATAGGCCGGCTGCGCTCCCGCCCGCGCGTGGACGGCACAATACAAAAGGTGCAAAACTGGTTGCAGCCCTGCATAATGCTGACAAACGCCGTGACCGATTTCTTGTCGCTCGCGCCGTTGAGCAGATGCTCGCGGATCGCCGACTCGCTGCCCGGCTCATCGCCGGTGTCTACCACGTCGGCGGCCTGGCCGGTCAGCAGATTGCCGATATGATCGGCCGTGCGGTGAAATTTCTGCGTGCCGACCACGAGGTCGACGTCCGGCAGATTATCGATCAGCTCCCGCCCGCGGCTTTGTGCCATACAGCCCATGAAGCCGAGCACCGCCTTGCGGTTTTTCGCCCGCAATTGCCCCGCGACATAGCCCATCTTTCCGAGCGCCTTCTTCTCGGCCGCATCGCGCACGCTGCAGGTGTTGAGCAGAATGACATCCGCACTCAGCGCATCCGCCGTCATGCTGTAGCCCTTGGCCACCAACTGCGCCGCGACCGCCTCTGAGTCACGCTCGTTCATCTGGCAACCATACGTTTTTATAAAAACACTCGGCATCCCCTGCTCACCGCTCACTAACTAATACTTCACCAATGCCCGTACCGGCACGCTGCCCATCTTCGCCCGGCCATCCAAAAAACCCAACTCGATGAAAAACACCGCCTCGACCACCTGCCCGCCGGCCTTGGCCACGAGGCTTGCTGCCGCCGCCGCTGTGCCGCCCGTGGCCAGCAGATCGTCCATCAACAACACGCGTTGGTCCGCCGTGACAGCATCGGTGTGAATGGCGATCGTGTTGCTGCCGTACTCGAGCTCGTAACTTTCCTCGATGGTTTGCCAAGGCAACTTGCCCTTTTTGCGGATCGGCACAAAGCCGACGCCGAGTTCGCGGGCCATTGCCGCCCCGAAAATAAAGCCGCGCGCATCGATCCCCGCAACCATGTCTACCGTGTCAGCCGAGTGCTCTCCAAGCAGATGGCTGATGCAGCCGTCGAGCAGCCTCGCGTCGGCCAACACCGGCGTGATGTCCTTGAACTGGATGCCTTCCTCGGGGAAATCCGGTACATTGCGGATCGCCGAGAGCAACTCCTCCAGCGTAACGTCAGTCGTAACCATAGCCGCGCAATGTCGCCGTTTGGCCAAGCGGCGTCGAGATTATTGCGCTTGGTCAAGGGCGGGCGCAGCTACCGCGGGTCGGCCTCGAGCTGGTCAAGTTTCTCGTGCAGCTTGGCCAAGGCGGCGTTTTGCAACTGGCGAATCCGCTCGCGCGTGATGCCAAAATGCTGCCCGATCTCCTCGAGGGTCTGCTCCTCCTCGCCGTCCAGCCCAAATCGATGGACGATGATATGCACTTCTCGCTTCGGCAGTTCGCCGATGAGGGCGCACAAGATACCGCTGATGTTTTTGTCCGACAACTCGCGGTCAGGCACGGCGGCGTTCTCATCGGACACCAACTCACCCAGGTGGGCAGACGACTCGTCGCCGACGGGTGAATCGAGCGAAGCGGGCCGCATGGCAGCGCGGCGCATGAGCGCGACCTTGGCCGCCGACACACCCAGCGTCTGACCCAACTCGCGGTCGGTCGGCTCGCGGCCAAGCCGGTCGAGCAGATTGAGCCGCTCGCGGCGCATCCGCGAAATCTGCTCCATCAGGTGCACCGGCAGGCGGATGGTTTTGCTCTGGTTGGCGAAGGCGCGCTTGATCGACTGCTTGATCCACCACGAGCTGTAGGTCGAGAGCTTGCCGCCCTTGGCCGGGTCGAACCGCTCGACCGCCTTCATTAGGCCGATGTTGCCCTCGTTGATGAGGTCGAGCAACGGCAGGCCCAGCCCCTCGTAGTCCATCGCGATCTTGACGACGAATCGCAGGTTGGCGAGGATCATCTGCTGGCGTGCCTCGGCGTCCCCAACTTGGATGCGCTTGGCAAGGCGGATTTCATCCTCCCGCGTGATGCGCCCAAACTGGCCGATCTCGCGGAAATAAATCTGGACGGCCGAATGCTCGCCCTCGTCCCGGACGGTAGCCGGTCCCGCTTGGTTCATCGTGCGCGGAGGGGTGTCCGTTTCCACGCCCGGTATCACGACAGGCAGTTTACGCGGCATAATGGCCGGTGGGGACGCCGGGGTGATGCCCCGTTGGGGCGCTTTCAAGGCGGCCTTTTTGTCTGACCGTCTTTTAGGCTTTCTCATGATTGGACCCTTGTCCCGGCGCCCCAAGCGCGCAAGAAAAAAACGAATCGGCTTGCCAGCGATCCAGCGACCGTGGACACTCGGACATGGCGGCAGGGCAAAACCCAGGCACACTCGATTCAGCCTTTTATCAAGCAGCCGACACGTTTTTTCCGGCCCAGGCCGGTGTGGCGCTGACGTACGACGACCTCACCCTTTCCACGCTGTACTCGGAGATTCTCCCGGCAGACGCCTCCCTCGATACCGAACTGGCGGGTGGATTGTGCCTGCACCTTCCGGTCATCTCGGCCGACATGGACACCGTCACCGAGTCGCGCATGGCCACCGGGATGGCCCTCAACGGCGGCCTTGGGCTGATCCACTACAACATGACCGAGAAGCAGCAGCTCAAGGAGGTCAGCCGCGTCAAGAACCACGTGCACGGCCTCATCCAGGAGCCAATCACCGTGTCGCCCGAGAAGACCGTCGGCGATGTGATCGATCGGATCGAGACCAAGCGCTACGCTTTCAGCACTTTCCCGGTCGTGGGTGACGACCGCAAACTTGTCGGCCTGCTCTCCGGCAATGTCCTCAAGTCGCGTTACGCTGCCAAGCCGGTCACCGGCGCCCTTGTCCCGCGCAATCAGGTGCAGACCCTTCGCGAAAGCGAGCTGGGCGCCGACCCGATCGCCGTTGCCGACCAGTTTTTCACCGACCACCCCGGCATCAACAAGCTACTCGTCGTGAACGAACAGGACGAACTGCGCGGCCTGTTCACACTTAGCGACATCGAGCGCATCACCTCTGAGCGGCACGCCCAGTTTCGACCGGCGCGCGACGGGCAGTTCCGGCTGCTGTGCGGCGCGGCCGTCTCCACCCCGCGCCACGCCGACGGCAAACTCGACCGCGAACGCATCGAGGCACACGTCGGCGGGTTGATTGGGCGCGGCGTGGACGTCATCGCCGTTTCTACCGCGCACGGCCACTCGAAGGGAGTCGGCGACGCCGTCGCTCTCATCCGCGCTGCGTATCCCGAGTTACCGATCATCGCCGGCAACATCACCACCGCCGCAGGGGTCGACTACCTCGCCGACTGCGGCGCGAACATCATCAAGATTGGCCAGGGACCGGGCTCAATCTGCACCACACGGCTCGTCGCCGGGGTGGGCATCCCGCAAATGACTGCCCTCTACGTCGCCAGCCAGGCAGCCCGGGCCCGGGGCGTCAGCCTGCTCGCTGACGGCGGCATCACCAAGTCGGGCGACATTGTCAAGGCACTCACGCTGGCCGACGGCGTGATCTGCGGCGGCCTGCTCGCCGGCTGCCCTGAGACCCCCGGTCAGGTGATGGAAATCAGTGGCAAACTGTACAAGCAGTACCGCGGCATGGGCAGCCTGGCCGCGATGAAATCCGGCTCGGCCGCCCGATACGGCCATGCGCCCAGGGACGCCAACCGCAAGGTTGCCGCCGAGGGCATTGAAGCGCTGAAGGAAGTCTCGGAAGATTTGGATCAACTGCTTGGCCAATTGATCGGCGGTGTGCAGGCCGGCATGGGCTACCTCGGCGCCGCCACCCTGCCCGACCTCCGGGCCAAGGCCCGCTACACCCGCATCAGCCCCGCCGGCCAAAAGGAAGCCGCCCCCCACGACGTCGTCGAGATGAAAGCCAGCGCCTAACCCGCTTGGCCAAGCGCTTCGGCAGAGGTGAAGATTTTCTCCGACTTGAGGCGGAGTTGACCGCAGGCGGCGTCGATGTCGGTACCTTTCTCGATGCGTACAGTCACCCGAACGCCGTCGTGGTGCAGCGCGTCGCGGAACCGCCCGACCATCCCATCGCTTGGTCGGTTAAGCTCGATACCGTCCACGGGGTTGTACGGGATGAGATTGACCTTGCATTGCAGCCGCTTGGCCAAGCGACTCAGCGCCTCAACCTGCTCCGAGCCGGTGTTGACGCCGTCGATCAAAATGTATTCGACCCAGATCATTCGTCCCTTGGCCTGCTGGTACGCCTCGCAGGCGGAGATCAGTTCCTCGAGCGGATACTTGCGGTTGATCGGCATGATTTTTCGCCGTACGGCGTCAGTCGCACCGTGCAGCGAGATTGCGAGGTGATATTGCTGCGGCGTTTCGGCCAGACGACGGATCTGCGGTGCGAGGCCGCTGGTGGAAACAGTGATCTTGCGCGCGCCGATGTTCAGCCCCCACGGCGAGTTGAAAATCTCGAGCGCACGGATGAGGTTGTCGTAGTTAGCGAGCGGCTCGCCCATGCCCATCATGACGATGTTGTTCACCAACGGCTCCCGCCTGGGCAATTCCACGCCCTTGGCTAAGCGCCATCGCTCAACCGCGAGCACCTGGTCCACGATCTCAGACGCGTCCAGATTGCGCTTGTACCCCATGAGACCGCTCGCGCAAAACGTGCAGCCGTACGCGCAGCCAACCTGCGACGAGACACAGAGCGTGCGCCGGTCGCTCTGGCTGCCGTCCCGGCCGATGGAGGCGGGAATCAGCACGCTCTCAACCAACTCACCGTCGACCAAACGCCACAGAAACTTCACCGTACCATCCAGCGAGCATTGCTCACGAGCCAACTCCAGCGGCCGGAGCGAAAACACCGCAGCGAGCTGTTCGCGCAACTCCTGCGGCAGGTCGCTCATTGCATCGATCGAGGCGGCGCTTCTTTTGTAAAGCCAGCCGAGTAACTGTTTTGCGCGATACGGTTTGTGCCCCCACCCGCTGAGGAGGTCCTCTGCCTCTTCGGCATTGAGCGAGCGCAAATCGCGCGGTGTGTCGGTGCTGTGGTTCATTCCGGTTGGTAATATTTCTGCGTGTACTCGCGCACCATGCGGGTGGTGTCGTACCGGGCGGCGAGCGTGACCATGGCCCGGCGGATTTTCGCGATCCACGCCCTTGGGATGCCGCTTTCGTCACGCTCATAAAAACAGGGAATCACCTCGCCGGACAACACCTTGTACAGGTTTTCGCTGTCTAGCCGATCCTGCTCTACGACGTCTTCGGAATGCGCGTCGACACCAATTGCAAAGCCGTTGGTGCCGTCGTAGCCCTCTCGCCACCAGCCATCCAGGATGCTCAGGTTGAGGCAGCCGTGGCAGATAGCCTTCATACCGCTGGTGCCGGAGGCCTCAAGCGGCCGGCGCGGGTTGTTCAGCCAGACATCGCAGCCGGACACCATCTGCCGTGCCACATGCACGTCGTAATTCTCAAGAAATACCAGATGCCCACTCAGCTCGGAGTGGTGGCTCAGGTGGATGATTTTTTGGATCAGCCGCTTGCCCTCGTCGTCACGCGGGTGCGCCTTGCCAGCGAACACGAACTGCACCGGCCACAGCGCATCGCGAACCAGCCCGACGAGTTGGTCGAAATGGTCGAAAATCAGCGGCGCTCGCTTGTAGGTGGCGAAGCGCCGGGCAAAGCCTATCGTCAGCGCGTCCGGGTTGAGCAGGTGATCAAACGCGATGAAGTCGCTTGGCTTCGAGCGGTGTTCCTGATCCTGCAGGCGACGGCGCGCGAACTCGATCAGCTCGCGCCGCAGCCGGTACCGCAACGCCCACAATTCCTCGTCGCTCACGAACGACGCGTCCTCCATCCGCGCCCAGAACTCCGGCTTGGATAGTTCCTCTGCCCAGTCCACCGCCGACTCCGCTTGGCCAAGCTTGCGCCGCCAGAACTTGCGCACCGGCCCCTTCATCCAGCCGGCCAGGTGGATGCCGTTGGTCACGTGGCCGATCGGCACCTCGTCGACCGTCCCCCCAAGGTAAAGGCTGTGCCACATTTCGCGACTCACCCGCCCGTGCAGTTCACTCACGCCGTTGGCCGCGCACGCCGCCTTGAGCGCCAGCACGGTCATGCAAAACGGCTCACCGGTATCGTCAGGTTGGACACGGCCAAGCGCCATTAATTCCTCCTTGCCAACACCAAGCTGCTTGTAGAAATGCCGTGCCGCGTAGTCCATTAACTCGCGGCTGAACCGGTCGTGCCCGGCCGGCACCGGCGTGTGCGTCGTGAACAGGCATTGCTGCTTCACCGCCGCAAGCGCGCCGTCAAAGCCGGCCCCGTCAGCAATCCGCTCGTGCATCAACTCGAGCGTAAGGAATGCCGCATGACCCTCGTTCATGTGGTACACCGATGGCTCCACACCGAGCCGCCGCAACAGTCGCACACCTCCCGCGCCGAGCAGGATTTCCTGCATGATTCGCGTTGAATCGTCGCCGCCGTACACGTGCCGCGTGAGGTCGCGGAAATGCAGGTGGTTCGTTGGCAGATTGGTGTCGAGCAGATAGACCGGACAACGGCCAACATTGGCCGCCCAGACGCGAAACGATACAGGATCAGCGGCGATCTCTACCGTGCAAACCAACGGTTGGCCATCGGCTCCGAGCACCGGCTCGAGCGGGAGGTTTTTCGGATCGAGATGGCTGTAATATTCCGTCTGCCAGCTCTCCGCATCGATCGCCTGCTGAAAATAACCCTCCCGATAAAACAGGCTGATGCCAACGAAGCCAAGACCCAGATCGCTAGCCGACTTCGCGTGGTCGCCGGCCAGTATCCCCAGCCCGCCGGCCGCAATAGGCAACGTCTCGTGAAAGCCAAACTCCGCGCTGAAGTAGGCCACCGGCCGCTTGGCCAAGCGGGGCGCATGCGCCGCCGCCCATGTGTCGGTCGCACCGAGATAGGCGTCAAATTGGCGAAGCACCGCACGCACACGGCCGTTAAACTCCCCGTCGAGCAGCCTTACTCGAAGTTCCTCGCCGGAGAGCTCGCGCAGCACCGCCACGGCGTTGTGGTACAGGTTGCGCCAGGCGCGCGGCGACAGTTCCTCGAACACATCCTGCGCCTCCTGGTTCCACGTCCACCACAGGTTTCGGGCGAGCTGGTTCAACCCGGTCACGGTCGTTTCCAATTGATTGTGTGGGTCCACCTTTTTGCGCTTGGCCAGACAGGAGCCCGACCCTGGGGCGGCATCCTATTGATCCGAAAGCCTCCCGGCAAGTTAGCTCACCGTCATTGGGTCGATATCGATGACCAGGCGGATGTCGTCAGGGGTTTTCAGCGCCTTCGTCCCGGCCGAGAGTCTGCGACTGAGGGCAGCCATGTTCCCGGTGCGAATCATCACTTGGTAGCGATATAACGACTCAACGCGCAACAGCGGCGCGGGCGCCGGGCCGGCGACGACGGTGCCACCCAACTCCTTTGCCAATTCGTCCATTTCCTTCCGAAGGTGGTCGGCAAAAAATTTGACGCGATCCTCGCTCCGCCCGCGAAGCGTCAGCAGCGCAACGCGGCTGATCGGCGGGTAGCGCAGTTCGCGGCGGAATTCGATTTCCTGCTCGAAGAACCCGGCGTAGTCGTGGCGACGCGCGTACTGGATCGCCGGGTGAAACGGCGTAAACGACTGCACGTACACCTCGCCCTCGACATCGCCACGACCCGCACGGCCCGCCACCTGCGTCAGCAACTGAAACGTCCGCTCGCCGGCGCGGAAATCCGGGATATGCAGACTCAGGTCGGCGTGAATGATACCGACCAACGTCACATTTGGGAAATGCAATCCCTTGGCAATCATCTGCGTTCCGACAAGGATGTCGATTTTGCCGGTGCGAAAATCACCGAGAATACGACGGTAATCCTCCTTACGCTTGAGCGTGTCCGAATCCATCCGCTTGACCCGCGCCGACGGGAAACCCTTCTCCAGCGCTGCCTCAACCTTCTCCGTGCCAAGCCCAGCAAATCGGATTGCCGCGTGGCCACACCCTGCCTCAGGACACTTTTTTGGGGCCGACTCAACGTGGCCACAAATGTGGCACATCAACTGTTGCGCCGCGCGGTGGTACGTCAGCGACACGCTGCAGTTCGGGCACTCCGCGACGAACCCGCACTCGGGACACTGAAGCGAACTTGACCAGCCGCGGCGGTTGAGGAACAGCATCACCTGCTCGTTTTTTTCGAGCCGCTGTAGGATCGCCTCGCGCAACTGCGGGGAGAAAATATTGATGCCCTTTTCACTTCGGGCCGCGCTGCGCATGTCGATCACACGCACAAGCGGCATCTGGATGTTGTCCACCCGCTCCGTCAGCGAAAGCAGCCCGTATTTTTTGCGCTGCACATTGTGGTAACTCTCCATGCACGGCGTTGCCGAGCCAAGCACCACCGCCGCGCCCTCCTGCTTCCCTCGCACCACAGCCAGGTCCCGGGCGTTGTACCGGGGCGCCTCCTCCTGCTTGTACGAGTGCTCGTGCTCCTCATCGACAATCACTAATCCAAGCGGCTCCACCGGCGCAAATACCGCCGAGCGTGCGCCAATCACGATACGCGCCCGGCCCTGCCGAATCTTGTGCCACTCGTCATGCCGTTCCCCCGCAGACAGGTGACTGTGCAACACCGCCACCAGAGTCTGTTGATGCCCCTGACTGAACCGCGCCTTGAACCGCTCCACCGTCTGCGGCGTCAACGAGATCTCCGGCACCAGCACAATCGCGCCCTTCCCATGGCCAAGCGCGTGCGCAATCGCCTGCAGGTACACCTCCGTCTTGCCACTGCCCGTGACGCCATGCAGTAAAAACACATTGTCGCCCTCCGGCTTGGCCAAGGCGTCCTCCCGCTTGCTCAAACGATCTATTGATTCCACGATCGCCTTCAGCGCAGTGACCTGCTCGCCGTTCAAATCCAGGGGCTGTGTCGGCAGAATGTGCTCCTTGGCATACGGATCGCGCTCGGTAATCTGCGGCCCAATGCTGACCAATCCCTTATCCTCGAGCTTCCGAATCGTCACCGAGGTCGTCCCTGCCAAGCGCACCAACTCCTGCATCGGCAACTCACGCCACTCCTCCACGATCGTCCACAGGTCCTCCTGCCGCTTGGTCAGCTTCGGCAACTCGCCGTGTTGTGGCAGCGCACGGACAAACAGCCGTTCGCGCCAGCCCTCCTCCTCCTTTCGCACCGCATCCGGTAACACCGCCTTCATCGCGATCTCCGGGGCGCAGCAATAATAGTCGGCAATCCAGCGCACGAGCCGAAGGATAGGTGGCGTCACTAGCGCCTGGCCGCCGACCGTTTTGATGATCTCGCGGAGGTTCCCGTGCGGCGACTCGTCGAGTACCGCCGTCACCACCCCCATCACCTCGCGCGGCCCAAACGGCACCTTGACCCGAGTACCTTCATGGACACTGGACTCCAGCTCCAACGGCACCAGATAGTCAAACTCACGGCGGACAGCAACGTCCAATGTCACACGGACAACCACTCGACGGCAACCCAGCTTGGGCTTCACCCCCACCCCGGTGCAAGACGTAATCCATTAGGAGAAAACTGGGCGCTTGGCGAAGCAGGCGAGGAGATACTCAACCAATCATTGTGTTCATCGTGGTTAAATCCAAGACCAATCCGACATCCCAACTAACCGCCGGCAATCGTTTGATGAAACTCGATTTGAGGTGGCGCCTGCTTGGCCAGCAGTTCCGTTTCCGGAATGGCGACCTCGGCGTCGGCAGCCCAGCGCTTGGCTAGGCGAATGATGCCCTCGACGTCCAACGCGTAGTGCGGCGAAGGGTACTTGCACAGGTAGGTGGTGCTGCGCAGGAATAACAATTTGGCCGGCCGTAGTCGCCGCTTTTGCAGGTGCACAAACGACCCAGCGAACTGGATAAGGCCCTTAAAAAAATCGCCGTCCAGCCCGGTACGCTGCTTGATCCACAACGCCTCAAGCACTTCGTGCGCCTCGTAAAATTGCTGTTTATTGAAACAGCGAAGAAAGCCAATCAAGTGCGGATCATGCTCGCCTGCATCAATGCCTTCCATCAACACCGCGACCTTGTGAGCCTTTTTGCTCACCAACGGAGCTTGGCCGGGAAAAACTCGGCGATCAAATCCTCGTAGTACGGCTTGAGTGCCTCGACGTCGGGCGATTCGTGGCTCTTGGTGTATAGATCGTAGCGGTTGAACTCAAGCACCCACCGGAGCATCTCGCGATCCTGCTCATTGGTCAGTTGATTGTACTCGCCCTCTCGGTGCCACGGGTAAAATGAATGGTAGCGCAACATGTACTGCGCCTCAACTGGGAGATGATCCTTGGTCACATGGTAGATGTACTCGTCGTGTCCCCAAGAGAGCAGCACATTGTCGAGACCGCAGCCTTCCTCGTAGATACCGAGTGGCGTCTGCAACTCTGCGGACTGCTTATCTGGGTTGGCGTCAAAGTACTCAGGAAAGACAATCTTGTCCGAGTAGGCGCAGCCGACCGGAAAAGTGTCCCCCACCACCGCCCATTGCGGCTCGCCAAATAAGCACAGCACCTTGCCGAGGTCGTGGACAAACCCTGCGAGGATAAACCACCGCGGATGGCCGTCACTCCGGATCTGCTCGGAGGTCTGGAGCAGATGTGCTAGCTGCGAAAGGTCGGTGTCCGGGTCGCTGTCGTCAACCAGCGTGTTAAGAAACTCAGCCGCTTCCCAGACACTCATTTCGCGTTGCGCCAGATTAAGATACTCATCTCGTTTTTGACGCACAAAATCGAGTGTTTGCCCACTGTGATTGAGTCGATAAAAATCACGCACCGACGAACGCGCATCCGCCTCATAATCCCGAAACTGCTCCTCAGTCTTGTCAGGGTTGGTACCGACGAGCGCCTGCTTGTAGGCCGGCTCGGGATACCGTTCCTTCACAAAATCGTCCCATTCCCCGAGGTTGCCGAGTGGGTTTTTTGGGTCGCTTGCATTATCCTGAATCGTCATGTGAGCGCGCATTATGAGCGGGGAGGACGGCCCGGAGTCAAACCCATTCTTGCGAAATCACTCCTGCTCCTTGTCTACTGCTGACATTCCTATCCGGAACTGTCAACCATGTCGCGGGTTCATCCCGCACGCGTATGTTTCCCTGATCATCAGGCTGAATGCCTGAATCCGCGTAACCGGGAGCAACGACCTTGGTTACGCAAATGTCGCCTTACAGGCGACCGGCAGGGAGGGGTCGCATCTTACGATCACCACCGAACTGACCCTTGTCACGACTAGTCAATTCCAGTTCAGGTTCAGGGTGGCGAGGAGCATGTGGGCATTGTAGTTGTGCGCACCGTTGGCGCTGGGTTCGTCGTTGCTGAACCAGCCGTACTGCAGTTGGAACACCGCCGCTTGGCCAAACCGATGGCGCAGGCCCAACACGACGCCGTATCTCTCGGCGTCCAGCCCGTAGGCAATCGCACCGGGGAGGCTTGAATCACCGTAATCCACCCGATAATAGGAGTGCAGCAGCGTCACGTCGGTCGCTTGACCAAGCGCGTAGCTGAGATGATCGACATTAAACCAGGTGTCACCCTCGAATGGCCGCAGACCAAGCGCCACCGACTCAATCGTGCCGGACCACGTGTCGGTGTAACCGATACTGGTTGTGGCAACGAGACGCGGGTTCGGGATCGAGGTGATCGACAGGCTGAAGACGTCCGAATCATGCCTCCCGGCCCAGTGGCGGCCACCGTCGCGATTCGGACCGCCCCACGGTTCTTTGAACGACTGCGTGGCCAGTTCGTAGTCGGTGCGGTGCCGCTCCCACCGAAAGCCCGGCAGGAAATTTGGAAATCGCCGCCATGTGAAGCCCAGGTCAATCACATCGCCCCAGGCACGGCGACGATTGATGAATGCCGGGTAGCCGTTGCCTGATTCCTCAGACAGATTGTTGTCCAGCGGATGCACGAAGTCACTGTGCGAGTCGCGCCACTTGTAGCCGCCGCGCACAAGCCATTTGGTGCTTGGCGACCATGCGAACCCGGCACGATAGCGCGCCAGCCGGTCGGTCTCGTCGCTCTCGCGCAGGAAGCCCTCGTCACCCCACTCGCTGTCGATGTGCCCATCCTCTCTCAGGTCGATGTTCTCTTCGCGCAACCGTGCGCCGAGCGTAAGTACCGTGTGCTTCAAACCGGCGTAGCTCAGCTGCACGTTGCCCTCGACGCCGGCGCGATCCTGACCAGAGGCAAATCGCGCCGGTGACATGCCCAGCGATAAGCCGGTGGCGATGCCCTCCTGCCGTGTTGACTCACCCTGAACGCCGCCGCTTAGGGTCAAGTTTTTCCATGGCCCAATCAGCGTCGTCGCATTGAGGAAATGCGAATGCCGCCTGGTGCTGATGGCATTGCTGCGGTCACTCATCCACGGCGCCTCGCCTGGATCATTCGGCGACAGGGAAACAACCTCGAGTCCGGCGTCGCCGTCGAACTTCGCGAAATGATGACCCAACGACACACGCCACCAATCCTTCAACTGACGACTCAGCCGGAGCGAGTTAGCGCCGCGCTTGAACTCCCGCTCCTCGCCGATCTGCGTGAGGTAGTCAGGCTTAGCCCCATTTGTCGGCAGGTTGAAAAACTCGGCGTGCCTACGCTCGGTCGCTGCATCTCCGATCTCAACGGTCAACATGTCCTCGATCTGCGTTTCGCCGAGCTCGTGTTCGGCCAACAAACTTAATCGGTGAATTGTCTCGTTCACCGACTTGGCCGCCGGATACATCGCACGCGTCTCGAATTCGCCAACCGGCACACCGCCCCACTGCTGCGTAGCCAGGCGGCCATTGCGGCCGAGGCGCTCGTAGGTGAAATCAAGCTTCGGCACATCGAGCCTGGCCAAGCCGGCGGAGAGCCAAACACGGCCGTGGTCGAGGTACGGCGCCTTGGCCAAGCGAAACGGCGACACCTCCAACCCTTCGAGGTAGCCGCCGGTGCCGAGGCCGAATTCGCGCCACGACTCATAGCCGACTTCCAGGTAGCCCAAGCCGGGACGGTCGATGCGCAGCCGCGTCAGGTGATCCTCGTCGCCGCCAAGGGTGCGGCCGTCGAACTCGACGTTCGCACCGCTCTTGGTTTGGCCGGTTGCCGTCACTTGGCCAAGCCCGAGCGCAAGACCCCCGGTCATGCCCCAGTGTTGGCGGAACGCCTCCTCGCTGCCGCTGATCGTGATGTAGCGCGCCATCGGCTCGGCGGTGAACACCGTTTTCGCCGGCTGCGACCACGCCGCGCCCTGATCGATCCAGCCACGAACCAGTGCGATCTCCCCGTTGCTCAGCGCCGGGGCCTTGCCCTCCGGCGGCATTTCCGAGTCCTCCACCAAGCCGGCGATAAAATGAACGAGCGGGCTGTTGGCGCTGTCGCCGGGCAGGATCGCGACGCCGAGTTCGCCGCCTCTGAGCGCCGTCTCGCGGCTCGTCAGCCGGTAATCGCTCTTGGGCCGCTTGTCGCCGTGGCACTTGAGGCAGGAACGCTTTAGCAAAGGCTGGATGTCGGTGGCGAAATCGACTTTGCGCTCGGTGGACATCGGCAGTTTGCCGGGTTCAACCGGCTCCTGCGCCACCGCGCCCGCGCCGCTCAACAGGATGGCCAGCAGCGTTCGCATCAATACAGCAGGCGCGGGCTGAAGTTGGAACCGTGCACGGCGGAGTGGCAGCCGGCCGACCAGCAGGTGCCGCCGCGCAGAAAGCCGGTGTGATCCGTCTTGCCGATGAATACCCCGGCGACGCCGGTTTGGATTTGCGCGTGGCAGCGAAGGCAAAGATTGGCGTCGCGCTGGACGAGCATGCCGCGGTTCATTCCGCCGTGCGGCTTGTGACAGGTCACGCAGCCTTCGCGCAATGCCTCGTGCTCGAACACATGCAGCCCGGCATGTTCCGAATGGCACCGGACACAGGCCGCATCGCGCTGTTGCAGCCCCAGGCCACCGGCAGGCTGATGAATGTTTTGGCCGTGCGGGTCGTGGCAATCGACACAGGTCATGCGCCCCTCGAGCACACGGTGATGATGCGGCATCGTAAACTCGCCATGGGTCGAGACATGGCACTTGAGGCAAGCCAGCGGGTCGTGGCGCGGGTTCACGATGTCGGCGGCCAAGCCGGTCTCGACGTGTTTGCTGCCGGCGCCGTGGCACGACTCGCAGCCGGCCACCGAGGCCCAGTGCACGCCGTCGCCACGGTAAAAATGGCCGTGCGGACTGCCGGGGAAGTCGCCGTGGATTTTCTCGTGACACTCGGCGCAGGCCTGGTTGCCCACAAACGTCGCCCCCGGAATCTGCGGCGGCGCGGCCAGGGTGAGCGTCGCGCGCCCGGGGGTGGTGCAGGAAATGAGGATGGCGCTGGTCAGGGCGAGGCACATCAACGCCGGAAGGTTCAAAACCCAACCGAGCGCTCGTCGAAGCCGGTTGGGTTGTGTGTTCATCGGTGACAACTGCCCGCTTGGCCAAGTACGGACAGTTCCGGTCAGTGGTCGCCGGTGAGTTGTTTGACGCGGTAGTAGCGCTCGCCGAACCACGACCGCTCGGCGTGGAAGACGAGCCCGGACGAGCCGGCGGTCTGCTCGTGCACCGGTGCCCAGTCAACGAGGTTGTCGGACGACTCAAGCACGTAGCGCTCGCCCGGCACGCTGGGCCAAGCGAGGCGCACGGTTGGTGGCCAGAACTGGCTCTCAATCTCCAACTCGATCGGCTGCGAGGAAATCAAGTGGCCCTGCTCGTCGGCCAGGGTGGTATGCAGGGTAAACTCGTTTTGTCCGCCGTCCACATTTGTGGCCTGCACCACCCAGTCGCCTCCGAGGTTGGGAATGTAGTCTCCCTCGCGGAGGACAATTTGTTCTGGCACCTGGCCAAGGTTGATACTGTTGCGGTAGTGC
>JASMKO010000020.1 GCA_030749225.1 Verrucomicrobiota bacterium | reverse complement strand
ACCGGCCCGGCAAACTTCCGGAGCGAGCGCTCGGCGAGTTGGCGTAACCCGGCCACTACTCGTACTCCTTTCGGGAAAAGAGCCACATGCCAAGCGCAAGGAAGCCAAGCGACGCCGCGATCAACACTACTATCGCCGTGCCGCCGGTGACCGGATCGTAAGCGGGGATATTGGGTTCCAATCCAAGCGACGAGGAGTCGTACAACCAACTGTTCGCATAAAACGAAACGGTGATTCGTTTGACCACGCCGGGTATGTTCGCTGTGAGCGTCTCGATCATCAGCGCGTAGCCCAGCGCGAGAAATGTGGCCCGCCGAATCCACCCACTGAAGAGCAAAAACAACGCGACGTAGCAAACCGTGGCCAATGCCACCACTGGTACGAACTCCCGCAACACAGCAACGCCGTCCATTCCAACAGTCACACAAAGCGAAGCCAGGCATCCAAGCGTAATGCCAAGAGTGAGCAACAGCACTGCTGCAAATTGTGAGAGGTAAATCTGCGGCCGCGGGATGCTCGTACTCAGCAGGTACACCAGTGTCTGGCCGGTACGCTCGCCGGAGATGGCTGACGAAGCGTAGCCAAGGGAAATCAATGGCAGGAGGAATCCCATGAAAAGCGGCGAGAGAATTTGTCTGGCGAGTTGCTCCCCGGTGCGCGGTTCAGGGCTCCACGGTTTGGGTACCGCCCATATGACAGTGATGGCCATCGCCAGAAAAAGCAGCACGCCCACCACGATCGTTTGGCGAGAGTGAAACTGTCGGCGCAGCGTTAACCGAAACACCTGCAGGCAGGCGGCGAATCGCGAGTTTTTCGGCGTACTCTCCATGCGTTATTTCGGCTGTGATGCTCGCTCCATCAGATAATCGAACACCGCCTCGGCGGATGTGTCGGTAGCCTTGAGTCGATGAAGCTGAATATCGTGATTTGTCGCGAATTCACCGAACTCAGCATAAAAACGGTTCGGGTTTTGCACCTCTAAAAACAAATCCTCCGGCGGCTGAATACTCACTGACTTGACCGACTCGAGTGCCATCAACTGGGGCGCAATTCGGCGGGGCGATCCGCAGGACAAACGCACCTTGAGCGGGTAGTCGTCCAGCACGTCGCGGATGGTCTCGAGCGAACCGGAGGCCAACAATTTGCCGCGGCAGACGAACAGGATGTGGTCAGCCAACTCATCCATTTCGTTAAGGATATGGCTCGAAATCAGCACCGCCTTACCAGCCCTGGCCAAGCGCAGAAACAGGTCACTCAACCCCTCACGCCCGGCGGGGTCGACGCCGTTGAGCGGCTCGTCGAGCACCAGAAGGTCGGGATCGTGGATCAGCGCTTGGCCAAGCTTGATCCGCTGCCGCATGCCCTTTGAATAGGTACGGACCGGTCGGTCAGCGCGATCGGACATGCCCACCTTCTCGAGCACCGACTCAGTACGGCGCTCGGCCTCTTCACCGATAAACCCGTGCAACCCGGCGGTGACCCGCACCAGCCTACGGCCGGAAAACTCGTCCCATGTCGCGTCACCGTAAGGACAAAAGCCGACATGTGCCTTGGCCTTGGCCAGCCAGGCTTCGTGACCGCATATTCGAACCTCGCCGAGGGTTGGTTTGCTTTGCCCCGTGAGCAGTTTCAGCAGGGTGGTCTTTCCGGCACCATTCGGACCAATCAGGCCGGTGATTCCCGGGCCGATCTCAAGACTGATGTCGTTAAGCGCCATCAATGGTCCGAACCACTTCGAGACATTCCCCACCTCAACTAGGGGTGAGGGTTCAGTGGTGGACGAGTTTTCGAGGGTCATGATTGATGCTGCAACTGGCGCAAACGGACAAAGATGGCGATCACCGAAACAATGCAGACCGAGCAGACCACGATCGTCGCCCCGGTGAACAACGGTTTATCTACGCCAAAAAATTTATTCCCTACAACAAAGAGGTCATACCAAAAATCAAGCAATCGCCATGGAGACTCCTCAAGCGCGATACGGCGACGAACCCCCGGCTCGCGCATCGCAAAGGTGAGAATCCGGCTGAGGATCGGGAGAAAGACAAAGAGTCCGCCCCACAACATCACCAGTGGCACCGGCTTCGGCATCCACGACACCAGCGCAAACAACAACAACCCCACCGCCACCGAAAGCAAAGTCCCATAGCCGATTATGCTAAAAACGATCGAGTAGTTTTCTCCGAAGTATTTGCTGGTATCTCCGAGTAGCCCGTATTCCATGAACAACACCAACGCCGGGAGCGTGGTTGTCAAACTGATGAGCAAACCAATCGCCAGCAGTTTGCCGGCCGCGTAATGCAGTACGTTGATCCGGCGTGACAGATAAAAAATCAAGCCGCCCCGACTGTGATCGTTACCTGCCAGCACCGAACCGGCGAATGCCAACAGGATCATCGTCACCGTCCCCTGTGCAACCATGAAATTCAGGAACGTGGTACCGGAACCGTCCAGATCCTTCAGCATGGATGTGATGAATTGCTCAAGCTGAGGGGACTGCTGACGCAAGGTGGCCAGCAGATAGATCGCACCGAACATGGACAGGAAACTCAACAACGCGACGAGAAACAGCAGCCAGAACAATTTCCGGCGGAACACCAGTTGCAACGCCGTCCGTGCAATTGGCCAAGCGGCAAACCAAGTGGGGCGCTGAGTGATCGTTTCGTTTTCCGGCTTGACCAAGCTCACGATGCCACCCCGCTTTCCCCGCGCTTGGCTAAGCCGATGAGCGACGACGTTGCGCTCTCCATCCCCACCAGGCGGCGATAGACCGTCCGCAAATCCATCTCCTCCGGCTCAAGCCCGGTGAGTGTCACACCGGCCCGCTTGGCCAAGTGGAAAAACTGCTGGCCCGGCCACTCAGCGGAAACAACCACCCGCGCCTGACCGGGTTCCTCCACGGGCGACACCTCGGCCCCGGCCTGTTGCAGCGCCGCGAGAAATGCATCGTTGGCCGCGCCGTCCCCATTTTTCCAGCGGAGTAAAAATGCATGCTCCTGGCCGGCGAGTAGGTCTTCGAGCGACCCCGAGGCCGCAATCCGGCCGTTCTCCAGAATGAGCGTGTGACGGCAAACTTGCTCGATGTCGCCGAGCAGGTGCGTCGAGAACAGCAGCGACTTGCCGGGGCGTTGGGCGAGCGACTTGAGCAGCGCCAGCATCGCCGTACGGCCGTCTGGGTCGAGCCCCGAGGTCGGCTCATCGAGCAATAGCAGGTCCGGATCGTGCACCAGCGTGGCGGCAAGCTTGATGCGCTGAACCATGCCAGCCGAATAATTTTCCAGCCGCCGGTAACGCGCCTCCTCGAGGCCGAGTTGTGACAGCAACTCATGAGCGCGGCGCAGCGCCAGCTTGCGCGGCATCCCATTCAACTCTCCGGATAGACCGACGTACTCAATGCCATTGAGGCCCGGCGTCACCCCTTCGCGCTCCGGCATATAACCAATACGGCCACGCAGCCCGACGCCGTGTTTTACAATGTCCGATCCGAATACACGCACCATGCCGCTGGTGTGGCGAAGTAGCCCGAGCAGAATCTTGATCAGCGTCGACTTGCCCGCGCCGTTCTGCCCGACCAGCCCGATCGCCCCCGGCTCCACCGTCAACGACACCCCATCCAGCGCGAGCAAGGCACCGTATCGGTGAGTCAATGTATCGATCTCAAATAGCGGCCTCACGAATCGTAGTGATAACAATCGACCAGCGAAAAAGTTACGTTGGCGTTTCGCCTCGCGCCATGTTTTCGAGCCAGTCGCAGGTCGGGCGCAGCACACTCTCCCACCGAAACTCGAACGACCGCTCCCAGGCTGCCGTGCGCATCGCATCGTATTTCGTGGGGTCGTTGCTCAAGCCAATGACTGCCTTGGCCAGGCTCTCCGGCGTCTCGACTTCGCTGACGAGACCGGTCTGCCCATGCACGGTCGAGTCCACCAGTCCGCCGACCGGATAGACCACCGCCAGCGTGCCCATCGCGTTGGCCTCGATCACATTGAGCCCCCAGCCTTCGCGCATCGACGTGTGCAGCAACAAGTGCGCTTTTTGCAGTTCAACGTTTTTTTCCGCGTCATTAAGCCGGCCGGCAAACGTCACGGCATGCGACAGGCCCAACTCGGCGACCTGCGCCTCAAGTCGCCATTCATCCTGCCCCCAGCCGATAATGGTCAGTTCTGCCTCGCAGCCTTGTTCTCGCAGCAACGCGAGCGTTCGCACCACGTGGTCGACCCGCTTGTTCGGGGCGAGACGCGCCAGCGCAATGAGGCGCAGCGGCTTGGCCAAGCGCTTGGCCGGAAGGGTCGGCAATGGCTCGGTGTCAGTACCGTTTGGCCAGACATGCACATCGCGCGCGCCGTGGTCGAGCAACTGCTGGCGGGTCGATTCCGACACAGTCCAAAACGGAACACCAGCGTACAACCGTTGAAAAAACCGCTCCTGCGTCTGGCCGATCGCGCTGGTCAGGCGGCCGTAAAACGCGTGCCAGATCGGCCCAAGCACCTCGTGAATGTAGGCGATGCAATTCGTGCCGGACCACCACGGCGCAAACCACGGGAGGCCGTGGTGCTGGTCGATCACCAGGTTGAACGGCCTGTGTTCGCGGTGGCAGCGACGCGCGTGCAAAATCGACGAACCGCGCCCGCCGCCGCGAATGATCCGGATGCCGTCGATCAACGTCTCCGATTCGGCACCTTCAAAGTCGTTCGCGAACCAGATGACCTCGTGGCCGCGCCGAACCAACTCTGCCATGTGCCGCTGCGTGACCCGTTCCGCGCCACCGGCCAGCGGGTTCTCCGGGTCGCGCCAGTTCAGCATGAGAAACCGCAGTGGCTTCATTCCGGCAGCCCTCCGAACTGCGCAATCATCACGGCGTTGGCGTACGGGAACGGCCGACCATACATACAGGCGAGCGCTTCACCGGCGTCCACACCCTGCCAGGTCAGGCGGTCGGTGCGCTTGAGGAACACCTCACGGTCACTGCCAAGTTGACCGTCGGCAATCCGGCGATCGAGTGCCGGGTTGTAGCCCAACGGTAGCGTGAGCACGAGCCGGCCTTCCGCGGCCAGCAGCCCGCGGCAGGTCGCGATGGCCCGCATGATTTTTTCGCCGCTATCGCCGTTCGCTTCGTCGTCGAACCCGATGTGCTCGAACGTCGAGACGGACAAAATTAAGTCGAACCGCTCCCCCGGCACGAAGTCTGCAATGTCCTCGTTTACGATGCCGGGGCCATGCTCGTACTTGTCGATCACCGTGTGTGCTGTATCGAGGTAGTGAGGCGTGACGTTGCCAACCTCGAGCACGCGTTTGCCGGCAAACCGGCGAAAGAACTCGGCGGCAATCGGCACCTCGACAGCGCGCTCGTTGGCCCAGGTCATGTTGTAGCGATGATAAAACAGCGGCAGGGCTTGGCCCTCGAAAATGAATTCGCGCTTGGCCAAGCGCGGGATGATCCACGGCGCGAACGCGCACCGCAACGGCTTGAGCAGAATCTCCCCCACACCAAATCGCCGCACGAACCAGACGACCTTGCCAAGCCGGCTGTTGTACAGGTGCACTCCCATGAATCGCGCGGCCTAGGCTGGCCGCGTGGCGCTGGCGAGCAATGTCTCGAAATGCGGCTCCTCCTCCTCGCGTGACACGACGCTGATATCGACCGCCCCGAAGCCGGCCGACTCGAGCCAACAATGCAGCTCACTCTCGGCGAAACCCAGCCAGCGGTCTCCGAACAACTCTCGTGCCTGCTCGAACTTGTGCGCAACGAGGTCGAGTATCATCAACTGGCCGCCGGGCTTGAGAATCCGAAAAGCCCCGGCGATGGCCTGCGCCGGTTCCTCCGCGTGATGCAGCGCCTGACTGAGGATTGCGAGATCCACCAACGCGTCGTCGATCGGCGGATGCTGCAGGTCGCCCAGCCGGAACTCGAGATTGTCCAGCCCGTTTCGCCCTGCCTTGGCCTGGCCGAACTTGACGATCTTCTCCGAGTTATCCACCGCAATGACACGCTTGCACTTGCGGGCGAGCAATTCGCTCAACAACCCCTCGCCGGAACCGAGGTCAGCCACGGCAATCTCCGGCACAAGCCGAAGCAGCAGTTGGCCAAACGCCTGCCACGAACGGCCCGGCCCGTACACACTGTCGAACCGGCCGGCAACGTGGTTGAAATAAACAAGGTCCTGATTCTCCCGCCGCTCTAGAATGCGCTTCAGATTGACACAGTCGGAGGCGTGCTCCGGAATCTCCACCGCGCCAGCGGCCGCAAGTTCCACCAGCCGGTTGTTGTCCGTGCCGTTGTCCCGAGCAACACGGTAATAGGCATTCTTGCCGTCGCGGCTCGACTCAACCAGGCCGGCCTCCTGCATCTGGCCCAGGTGCATCGAGATGCCGGATTGACGCATTTTCGTGATCTCGGTCAGCTCGCGCACCGTCAACTCGCTCTCGTTGAGCAGCGCGAGCAGTCGCAACCGTGACGGGGCGGAGAGGGCGCGCAGTGACTTGAGAGTGGAGGCCATGGAACGAGACTCGCTGTCGCCGACGGTTGCACCCCAGCCCCGGTTTTTCAAGTCAGGCGTTGAGCGCCTCGGCGGCCCTGGCCAAGCTGTCGTTGTCGGCGACGTTCACCACCTCCAGCCGACGGTCGATCCGGCGCATAAAGCCGGTCAGCGCCGTGCCCGGACCAAGCTCGATGAAACGTGTGATGCCGTCGGCGATCATCGAGCGGATGCACGCCTCCCATTTCACCGGCGAGGTGACCTGCTCGACCATCGCGCCGGCAACCGTCCCGGCGTCCGCGTGCACTTGGCCGGTGACGTTGCTGTAAACCGGCACCGACGGCTCGCGCAACTCGACCTTGGCCAAGGCCTCGGCCAGGCCTGCCTGCGCCGGCTGCATCAATGGCGAGTGATACGCCCCGGCCACCGGCAGCGGAATCGCGCGCTTGGCCCCAGCCGCCTTGGCCGCCTCGCAGGCGGCATCCATCTTGTCGGCATCGCCGGAGACGACGATTTGGCCTGGGCAATTCAGGTTGGCCAGACTCACGTCGACCTGCTTGCAAACGGCACGCACTGCCTCCTCGTCAAGGCCGACGATCACCGCCATGCCACCGGCACTGGCCTCGCACGCCTCCTGCATCAACTCGCCCCGCCGACGCACCACGCGCAGACCGTCCTCAAAGCCAAGCGCATCGGCCGCGGCCAACGCCGTAAACTCGCCCAGCGACAATCCGGCCGTGGCATTAAACCCAAGCGAGGGGGACTGTTCGCGGAGCAACTGCAGCGCGATCCAGCCAACGAGATATATAGCCGGTTGCGCGTGCTCGGTGCGCACCAGTTCCTCCTCCGGCCCGGAAAAACAGATACCACTCAAGCCATAGCCCAGCGCCTCGTCAGCCCGGGCGAACAGCGACTGCGAAGTCGAATGCGCCTCGGCCAGATCCTTCCCCATGCCCACGAACTGAGCGCCCTGACCGGCAAACAGCAATGCAGTCTTCGCCATGTGCGGAAGAGTATCAGTCGAACGGGAACGTGTGGAGGAAGAATCGAAAGAGATTATCTCTCGGAAGGAAGCCTAGTGAGGTATTGGTCATGGGTGCGGGACGCGATGCTTCTGTCTGTTGATACCGCGCCACCGGCGGCCTGCAACACTTCGGCAACCTCACAGTTGGCAGTCAGGTCCAACGGCGTTCCGTATTCGCAAACCTGATTGAGCCGCGCACCGTGCTCAATCAGGAATTCCACCACATCGGTTTCCTCGCGCTTGGCCGCGTTGTGCAGTGCACTCCGGCCGTAATGATTTCCAGTGGGTACATCCGCACCGGCTTCGACAAGCAGTTTCAGCACCGGCAGACTGGCAAACTCGGCCGACGCGATTAATGGTGTCGAGCCGCGACAGTCACGGGCGTTGACCTCGGCGCCGTTATCCAGGAGCAAACGCACGACCTCCAGCCTGTCTTCGTCAGCTGCACGGTGCAGCGGCATTCGGCCGAACTGATTCCGATGGTTGACCTCAGCGCCATTTGCCAGAAGATGCTCTAGAACACGAACGTCCGGGGCAACCACCGACTCGTAGAGCAGCGAGTTGCCGGCCTCATCCATGGCGTTGGCCAACCCGGGCACCTCAGCCAAGCACTTGGCCAAACGCTGCACGTCCCCGTCCCGCACACTTTGCCAAACAACCCCAGATGACGGGCTCGCCGTTTTTTGGTCACAACCGGCCAATGCCACCACCACGGCCACCAACAAAACGGGGAAATAAACATGCGTTGTCATCGGGGCCATTCTAGTCCAAAGGCTTTATCGGGTAAAACTCGGAAGGTGTGTGTTCCCGGGTCATCAGCCTGCGAAAGCGCGCCACGACTTTCGGGTTCTCGGCGGCGACATCGTTCGATTCGCTGATGTCTGCCTCCAGGTCGTATAGCTGAATCTTGAGCGGTTGCTTGTTGTTCTTCCGCAAAATGTTCTGCCGCACCGCCTTCCAGCGGCCAGCCCATACGGCCTGCTGCCCACCGTAGCCAGAGAACTCCCGGTATAGGAATGGACGTGGATTCTGTTTTCTACCGCGCAACACGTCGGCAATGCTCAAGCCGTCAATGTTGTCCGGTGCGGACTTTTTCTCACCAATCAGGTCGAGCAACGTCGGCACCCAATCCTCAAGGCCTGTCACGTAGTCGGAGGTCGATCCCTCGGGCACTCGGCCGGGCCAGCGCACGATCATCGGCACGCGAATCCCGCCCTCGTACAGCGACCCCTTCAGGCCACGGAGCGGCTTAACGCTATCGAAGAATTCGTAGTCCACCTCAGCCTTGAGATGTGTGGTGCCGTTGTCGGACGTGAACACCACGATCGTGTTCTGCGCCAAGCCAAGCTCGTCGAGCAGATTGAGCACGTGGCCGATATAGCGATCCATCCGCGTAATCATCGCTGCGTAGGCGGCGCGCGGCGTAAAGTGCGGCGTGTACCCGTAGCCCTTGGCCCGGGTGAAAGGTGGATCGTTCCACTTCTGCGCATGATACGGCGCGAGTTCCTGATCCGGCACGTGCAGTGCGACATGCGGGATGACGGTCGGGTAGTAGAGGAAAAACGGTTTCTCTTTGTGGTCGCGAATAAACTTCAACGCCTGTTCGTTGATCCGGTCGGGCGCGTAGTCCTGTCCCTTGAAGACATCGTAGCTGCGTGGGTCGGCGGGGTCGGCACCTTTGGGCAATGAGGCATGCCCCGGCACGGGTGGTTCGTTCTTGAGCGGCACACGCTTCAGGTTGCTCCACAAATAATTTGGATAATAGCTGTGCGCGTGACGCTGGCAGTTGTAGCCGTAGAACCGGTCAAAGCCTTGATGGATGGGATCGCCCTCTGAGCCTGGGAAACCGAGTCCCCACTTGCCAAACGCACCAGTGGCGTAGCCCTGGTCGCGCAGCAATTCCGCCATCGTGATCTCGTCCTTCGGGATCGGCCGCTGCCCTTCCGGCTTGATCTCGCCGTTATTGCGGACGAACGCATGCCCTGGATGCTTGCCAGTCATCAGCACGCAACGCGACGGCGCGCAGACGGCGTTGCCGGAGTAGTTACGCGTTAAGCGCATCCCCTGCCGGGCCAAGCGGTCGAGGTGGGGGGTCTTGATTTTTTTCTGGCCGTAACTGCCCAACTCAGCGTAGCCGAGGTCGTCGGCCATGATCAAAATGATGTTCGGCTTGGCTGCATCGGCCGGCTTGGCCAGAGCGAGTGCCGCGACAGTGACCAAAACCAGCTTGGCCAAGAGGGAGAATCCGGTTTGGAGTAATTGCATCAGGCCAGGCAGCCTCCCACGGGGCCGGATGACGAACAAGCATTCAACCTTGGCCAAGCGGTAAAAAAAACCGGCCAAGCCTAGGCTTGACCGGTCAAATTTCATTCCGGAGCGCCAAGGTTGGGGAAACCTTCAAGCTCTCCGGTGAATTGTCAGATTGATGCGATGTCGGCAAAAGTGGAAATCCACGACAGCACTCGCATCAGACACCGTGCGAACTGGGGGGCATTAGTGAGTAGGCCGTTTTTTTTGTCAAGCACTTTATTGAGTGCGTTTGACTCTCTCGACATGAATATCGCGCAGTTGAGGCTGCAAAACGGTAACTTATGACACGGTTCGCGCTTAGTTGTAGGGTGGTATCGCGACTGCTCTGACATCAACGTTTTTTTACGTTGCGCCATTGACGCAGGCGGCTATTGGCCTATGTTCTCCCTGCTAAGCTGGATTCACTCATGAAAAATGCACTCATCGGAACCTTGCTCGTCTCGGTGGTCTCACTTGGCCAAGCGGCCGATTGGCCCAACTGGCGTGGCCCAGATCACAACGGTATCTCGCAGGAAACGGATTGGTTCGAGAAATGGGGCTCGAGCGGCCCAGAGCGACTTTGGAACGCCTCCGTCGGCATCGGCTTTGCCGCCGTCTCGGTGGCGGACGGGAAGGTGTTCACGATGGGGAACAAATCCAACCGCGACACCGTTTACGCCTTGGATGAGTCAACAGGTGACATTCTGTGGCGCCATTCCTATTCCGAGGCGTTAAACCCCAGACAATACGATGGCGGCCCTAACACCTCTCCCACTGTCGATGGTGAATACGTTTATACCCTCAGCAAAACTGGGAAGGCATTCTGTCTTGAGGCAGCCACCGGAAATGAGGTGTGGAACAAGGATTTGAAGAAACTGTATCGTGTTTCGACGCCCACTTGGGGTTTTGCATCTTCGCCGCTTATTCATGATGACCGTGTCGTTTTCAACGTCGGCACCCGGGGGGTGGCGCTCAACAAGAAAACCGGCAGCCTCAAGTGGAAGACCGGCACCGAAAAGCCCGGCTATGCCACGCCCGTCCCGTACGATCACAATGGCAAGGACGCCGTCGTGATGTTCGGCCGCAGGTACGCGTACGGCGTGGATCTAGCCAACGGTCAGCAGCTCTGGAGCAAATCCTTCAAAAGCTCCGCGGACGTCAATGCCGCCGACCCAATCGTTTACGACGGCAAGTTTTTCATCACCTCCAACAGTCGCGACGGAGAGTTGTTTGAACTGCGTGGCAGCAGCACTCGCTCCAAGTGGAAGAACCGCAATATGCGCATTCACTTTAACCCCGGCGTAGTGGTTGGCGACTACTTCTACGGAGCTGATGGGCGTATCGAGCGCGGCAACACGGTCCGCTGCATCAACATGGAAACCGGCGAAACCGAGTGGACAAAAAGCGGCATCCCATGCGCCTCGATCACCGCCTCCGACGGCAAGCTGATCATCCTAAGCCGCACCGGTTACCTTTACATCGCCGAGGCGTCGCCGAGCCGCTTTATGCAACTCGCCAAGTCGAAGGTAATCACAGGTACCTGCTGGACCGTGCCGGTCCTGGCTAACCGCAGCCTCTATGTCCGCAACTCGCGCGGCACGCTCTACAAGCTGCAAATGAGCGAGATGGTGGCCGAACCGCAGCCGTTGGCCGTCAATTTCGCCGGCAGCCGACTAGAGTTCTCCTGGCCGGCCAAGGGTGACTTCATCCTCGAGTCCACCGATACGCTTGGGCAAGCGGCCGACTGGGGCGAGGTTGGCAGTGGCACGG
>JASMKO010000019.1 GCA_030749225.1 Verrucomicrobiota bacterium | reverse complement strand
GTGACCCCTACCGTGTCGAGGTAGTGCTCTACCAACTGAGCTAACCGCGCATCCTGCGAAGGGCAGTCAGGTTGACGGTTCTTGGCTCGATTTTCAAGCCCTGTTTTGTGCTGTGGGCCTGGCCCTAAGGCATAGTCAGGATTCCTCGCTCTTATCTGCCGGGGAAGCTTTTCGGTGGGGCCGCAATGGCGGAGTTTAATTTGCCCGTGAGTGAGTTCAGGAAGGCAACAATGTCCGAAACATCCTCATTCGACAATTCCCGGCCAAGTTGATGGGTGGCCATCATCTGAACGGCCTGTTTCAACGTTGTACCTGAGCCGTCATGGAAGTAGGGCGCAGTTTTGGCAATGTTTCGTAGGCTGGGTACCTTGAAAAACATCTTCTCGGCCTCATTTTTTGTGAGGTCGTACCGGCCCTGGTCCTTTTGATTTGGCCACGGTTTGACGACGCCAAGTTTCTGGTAGGAGATGCCGCCCAGTAGATTGCCTGTATGGCAGGAAACACAACCGGTGGTGACAAACTTTTGCAGCCCCCGCTTTTCGACTTCAGACAAAGCATTGTCCCTGCCCCTGAGGAGTCGGTCCAGCGGTCCTGGTGTAACGAACAGTCGCTCGTAGGCGCCGATGGCCTTGCCGACATTGTCGTATGTGATGGGCGGATCGCTTTTAGGGAAGGCTGCCTCGAACAGTGCCTTGTATCCGTCAATCTTGTTCAGTTTCTTCACGACTGCATCGGCGGAAGGCATGGCCATTTCACCTCCGGCAAGAATGGGGCCCTTGGCCTGTTCCTCGACGGTTGGCGCGCGGCCATCCCAAAACTGGGCCACATGCATGAACGCGTTGAAACTGGTGGGGGAATTGCGTCCGGTAAGATGACCATTAAAGCCCAGCGAGAATTTCTTTCCATCCACTCCAAAGCCTACTGTGTCGTGGCAGGAGTTGCAGGAAATGGAGTTGTCGCGGCTGAGACGTTTTTCGTGGTAGAGGGTGCGTCCAAGTTCGACTCTGGCACGTTCCTCGGCCTTTTCGGGCATCTTGGCCGCTTTTAAGGGTTTACCAAAAATCGCCAGGAAAGGCTTGATGGAATCATCGGCAGCCACGGCGCTGTTGAAAAACATGACCGAGCCCAGTAAATTAAAAGCAAGCAGAACTCTCACGCGGCGAGTTTTCAAGGCATGGAGTAAGAATGTCCAGTACAGAATTGCCAATTGATAATCTAACCTTGATTTGATTTGTGGGCTTTGGGAGTCTGGTGTTTGTTCAATTTTGAATCATGAAAAACATTTTACGACTGTTAGGCCTGGCTGTCGGGCTGGGGGTGCTGTACGCGGGCATGACCACTGAGGCCGCGGACAAAAAGCAGGTGAAGCAACTCCGGCACTTCGTCTGTTTCAAGTATAAGGATGAGGCGACCATGGCAAAGATCGCCGAGGTAGAGAAGGCGTTTGCCGCGCTGGAAAAGAAAATCACTGAAATCAAGGCGTTTGAGAAAGGGACGAACAACAGTCCCGAGGGGTTGAACAAGGGGTTCAAACACTGCTACCTGATCACGTTCGGGTCGGAAAAAGATCGCGACATCTACCTCGTGCACCCGGCCCACAAGAAATTCGTCGAGTTAGTTGGGCCGGTGGTGGAGGACGTGTTCGTGGTGGACTACTGGGCTGGCAAATAGCAAAGCGCTTGGCAAAGAGCGTTAGTTGGACGGTCGGTTGTGGCACCGCCCTCGAAAATCATGTTGCGAAATGTATAAACGAATCGTGGCATAAAGCGACTTTAGCGGGCGATTCTCCAGTATGGGACGCCGAAGCGCCGCGATTGGCAAACTGTCACAAAATGCGCAGCGCGAAAAAAAGCCGCCAAGCGAACGGACTAAGCCCGGTCGTGTTCGATTATCATTATATTTTCCTAATCGTTTCCAGTTCAGTTGGTTAAGGAATCATTGTCTCATAGGAGAACTGGTTTTGGCAGGGGCGATGCTTCAGGGCGGGTTAGTTTGTGGTGCTTGGCACGAACGCTTGTTGAGCCGCAAAAACCTTTAAATGAGCATGAAGAAAAAAACCTTATTTGGCACACTAGCGAGTGTGCTTTTCGTAATGGCGGTAACATTGTTGCCGGTTGAATCACTGATGGCCCAGGAAGCAGCCGCTGAGGCCGCTCCTGCTGAGGCCGCTCCTGCTGCGGCTGAAGAAGCAGCAACACTAAATTCAGGAGATACCGCCTGGATGATTGTGGCGACAGTTTTAGTGCTGTTCATGACCATCCCTGGCTTGTCCCTGTTCTATGGGGGATTGGTTCGCGCCAAGAATATTCTGTCGATCCTTGTGCAGTGCTTTGCAATCACCTGCCTGATGACCATCTTATGGCTAATTTACGGCTACACTTTGGCTTATGGAGAAGGCAACGCATTCATTGGCGATTTTAGTAAATTATTTTTGAAAGGAGTTGGTGTTGACACGATTGATGGAAGTATTCCGGAATCGGTCTTTTTTACCTTTCAAATGACTTTCGCTATTATCACTCCAGCACTTATTGTGGGGGCTTTTGCAGAGCGGATGAAATTTAGTTCAGTTCTAATTTTTTGCGCACTATGGTTTACGTTCTCTTACGTACCGGTTTGGCATATGGTCTGGGGTGGTGGATTGATTTCAGGTTGGGATGCAATGGATTTTGCCGGTGGTACAGTCGTTCATATTAACGCAGGAATTGCGGGTTTGGTGACCTGCATCATGCTTGGTAAACGAAAAGGCTACGGATCAACTGCAATACCACCACACAGTGTGCCTTTGACAGTGGTTGGAGCCAGTATGCTTTGGGTTGGCTGGTTTGGTTTTAATGCTGGTAGTGAGCTCGCGGCCGATGGTACGGCCGGTATGGCCCTACTGGTAACACAAGTCGCCACGGCCACTGCGGCATTCAGTTGGATGATAGTAGAATGGATTAAAACCGGGAAGCCAACTGCTGTAGGTATTGCTACGGGTGCTGTTGCTGGGTTGGTCGCTATAACGCCTGCTTCCGGTTCGGCAGGACCTATTGGAGCGCTCATCATCGGACTTGCCGCTGGAGTTGTTTGCTATTTCTGTGCGACTTCAATGAAAAAAGCACTGGGCTATGATGATAGTTTAGATGTATTCGGTGTGCATGGTATAGGAGGAATTGTGGGCGCTCTATTAACCGGTGTTTGTGCAGCAGAGACCTTTGGTGGATCCGGGATGGCACTTGATAGCATGGGTGCTCAAGTATTTGCACAGTTAAAAGGTATCGTGGTCACGATTATCTGGAGCGGGGTTGTTTCGGTGATTGCCTTCAAGATCGCTGGCTTGCTGACTGGCGGTTGTCGCGTCAGTGACGACGAGGAGGATCAGGGTCTTGATCTGAACAGTCACGGGGAGTCCGGTTACAGTTCGTAAACATTTGTGCCCTTGGCCAAGCGACCATCGCTTGGCCAAGGGTGTCTTTTATTGGTCTTGGTTCGGGAGGAACAAGGGGAGCGATAGTTTGCTCAGACTACGTTTCCCCGAGGCGGCGAGGAGGATGCAAGTAACTCTTCGCCGCCGTTTTTATACTTCTACCTCTTCTCCGGGTGCGGGCTGGAGGATTTTGATTTTAGGCCAACGGTTTAGCACCTGTTCCTCAAACCAGGCGCGTGCCTCGGGGTCGCCGTGGCCGAGGATCAGTGTGCGCGGCGCGACCTCGCCGACCAATTCCAGCAGGGCCTCGCGGTTTGCGTGTGCGGTGAAGTCGAAGTCTCGGACATCGCAGCGCTTCGCCAATTCGCCCACGCTGTCGCTGTAATGAAACATTTCCCCGTCCGTCGCTGCCTTGAGACGGCCGCCCGGAGTCTCGGGATCGGCGTAGCCGACGAAGAAAATGCCGTGGGCCGGTTCTCCCACCATGCGCCGGGCCAGTTCAAACGCGGTGGTGTTCTCGGAGAGCATCCCGGCGGTCATGACAAATAGCCGCCCCTTGCCAAGTTTGATTGAGGCTGCGTGGTCACGATCCAGCACCTGCAGGTCGAGCGCCTCGTTGAGTTGCAGGCTGGTGTGTTGCCGGTTGGCACGGTGGGATTGGAGGTCGTAAATCTCGGTGAATACCCGACCGAGACCGCCGATAAAGATTGGCTGTTCGCGGAGTCGGCCCTCCTTCATCAGTAGGGCGAGCGTGGCCAGCATCTCCTGTGTCCGGCCCAGTGCAAAGGTCGGGATCAGCACGCTTCCACCTCGTTCAAAAGAGGCTTCGATGGCGCCGATGAGCTTCTCGATTTCGCCGACCCGAGAGTAGTCAGCGGGTATTTCACGAGTGCCGCGGGTGGTCTCCATGATCATCACGTCGGCCTGCACTTCACCGAACCGGGCTGCTTTAAGGAGGGTCTGGTCGTGCAGGCAGATGTCGCCGGTGTAAAATAGCGTCTCCTGTCGACCGCGGACCATGATGCCGGCTGAGCCAAGCGCGTGGCCCGCGTCATGGAACTCAAGCGTTGGGGAGAGTTGGCCACGGGCCGCTTTCTCGAACGCGCCCCATTCAATCTCCCGGTTATAGCGGTAGCCTTGGAACAGGGGCGCGAGTTCGTCCACCTCGCGATGGGTGTAAAGCGGGTACTCGGCAACGCCCAGTTCCTCGGCCTGCCGTTTCATCACGTTGACCGAGTTATGCAGCACGCGTTCGACGATGAAATAGCTCAGCTCGGTCATCATCACATGGGCGCGAGGGAAGTGCCTAAGCGCCACCGGCAGCGAGCCGACATGGTCGTGGTGGCAGTGCGTGATGGCGATGCTGTCGACGGGCCGTTCTCGGATCACGTCGTAAAGCGGTAACGCCGGGCTACCCTCCCGCTTGGGGTGGGTGCCGGCGTCCATCAGCAGGCCGTGGCCCTCCATTTCCACGTGCCAGGCGCTGGCGCCGATGCCTGGGCCGGGATTGAGGTCACACAGTCTCACGATTTCGTTTGTTGAGCAGGGCGTTGTAGGCGTGGAAGGAGTCGGGGTGCACCGGCTGTTTTTTTAGCAGGGTTTTGCGGAGTTTGAACTGCATCACCTCGAGCACGGCGGCCTCTAGGTCGCGCTCGGCCAGCTCGCGCACCTCCTGCGCCGCCGTGTACGGCCGGTTCGGTTCGCAGAAATCGGCGACGAACAGCAGTTGATCCAGCGGCCCCATTTTCACCGCGCCGGTGGAGTGACACCGCATGGCATCGCACACCACCTCGTCGGTCACCCCGAACTGCTCGGTGGCCACGAACGGGGCCACCTTGCCATGCAGCAGGCCCGGCGTCTGTTTCTCATATTCGTCCACTGGCAGGCCGTTGTGCTTGGCCAAGGCGACCAATTCGTTGTCGAGGCGCTCCTTTGTGCAGTCGTGCAGCAGGGCTGCCAGCTCGGCTTGGTCGGCGTCGATGCCGTGGCGATTGGCCAAGGCCACCGCCGTTTCCCGCACGCCCAAAACGTGCTTGAAGCGGGCAGGGGACAGGTTTTCACTCAAGTACGCCTCGATGCGGGAGAGTTGTTCGGGGTCGTTTGCCATGGAAGAAAAGTGGCCTTGGCTTGGCCAAGCGCAGGCGGGAGCAAGCCTGAATCCGGCTTGGCTGTCAAACGACAAAACCGGTCGCTTGGCCATGCGCCGTTTTTTTGTTTCCCTTCGGGTGGGTTTTCCACAGAGTCAACCGACATGTATTCGATGGAACGACAAATAAACCGGCGCGGCGCACTGCGAACCCTACTGTTCACCTCAGTGTGTGCGGGTGCCTGTGGGGCCGGGTCGGGCCGGTGGTTTGTTTCCCACGTGCAAGCTGGGGAGTCGGCACTGTTCCGGATGGCGATTGATGACTTTCCGCAACTGAAACAGTCGTATGGCTCGGTGCGGTTGCGTGTCCCCGGCGTCCCGTCGTCGAATAATTACATCATCGTGACGCGCATGCCGGGCAACCAGTTTTACGCTGTGTCGGCCCTGTGTACCCACCGCGGCGTGGCGCTTGAGCCATTCAAGAAAGGGGCCGGGCTGCGCTGCCTGGCCCACGGCTCCCAGTTCGACGCAAATGGCAAGGTGGTGAAGGGCCCGGCCCGTAGCTCGCTTAAGTCGTATTCGGCCGCCTACAACGGTCACGACGCCGTGAACGTCAAGTTCCCGAACATCGGCTACTCAGTGGCAACCGAATTGGTTGAAGCCGGCGCGGGCGAGCGCATGAAACTGGAGTTTGAGACGCTGACCGGGATGGAGTACTCGGTGCAGGTGCGCGGCACGGTAAATGGTGTCAGTTCGGCGCTGGCCAAGTTCGCCCTCACGCCGGCCGGTTCGCTCACCAAGACCAGCCTCAGCGGCAACGGCAAAATCGTGAGCCTTTACATTGCGCCGAACCAGAATGCCGGCTTTATCACCATCTTGCGGGAGTAGCAGCAAACTTTTTGGTTGTGGGCGTAACCTTCGGAATTAGCAGCGTGTACACCCCTACAACGAAGCGTCGAAGCGGCGCCAATTGAAAATAATAACCATGAAAAAAACGGTATTCACATTATTTGGCTTGGCACTGGCATTGACTGCCAGCGAGGCGGCAGCGGTCGACAAGGGCAACATCTCCAATGATGCCAAGTTCGTGGCGCATCTGGATTTGGACGCCTTCCGGGCATCGAAAATTGGAACCACCCTCCTCGAACAAATCCGAACGGAGGAGGGCAGGGAGAAGTTTGATGCGCTGGTTGAGATCGTTGGATTTGATCCGCTGACGGCTTTCCAAAGCGCCACCCTGTCCGGCAATGGGAAGGAGGATAACGGCATTCTTGTCGTGAAGCACAAGGGGGACAACTCCAAGCTGCTGGCGTTCATGAAGCTCGACGAGCATTATCGCAAAACTGAGCATGGCAAACATGAGATCCACGGGGTCGGCGACCGAAGCGACGACGAGCGCGGGTATGTCAGTTTTGTCAATGCCACCACCGCCGTGCTGGCTCCCAGCCGTGAACTGGCTGGCGATGCCATCGACCTCGTCAATGGCAAGGGAGCGGCGAAACAGGTGCCGCCCAGTCTCAAGACGATCAGCAAGAAAGCGACGAACGCATTCATCACGGCTTACGCCGACATTGAGTCGATCAAGGAGCAAATCGACGATGAGAGTTTCAAGGAAATGGTCAAGCAGGCTGCGCTTGTAATGGGAGAGACGGGCGAGAAACTGATCCTCTCCCTGGTCGTTGACACCTACGACGCCGACACTGCCCAACAGTTGGAGGCAATGGTCAACGGCCTGATTGGCTTTGCCAAATTGGGCCAGGAAGAGAACCCGGAGATCAAGGATATCCTCAACGGTCTGAAGGTCACTCGCGATAAGGTGACGATGTCCGTTCATTTTTCCATCGCCGTGGACAAACTGTTGGAGTTGATCGACCCCGCGTTGAAGGATCTCGACATCGACATTCCGAAGCCTTGATTCAGTATGCCTCAGCTTCGATGATGGCGGCTCCACCCCAGGGCCAAGCTGATTCAAGCTGTGTCATTGCCCCGACTCGCGATAACACGGAGCGGGACTCGGAGCGGGAGGAGGAACTCGCCTTGGCCATTGCTGCGAAAGGGGGCTGCATCGATTCGTTCGAGCAACTGGTGACCCGGCTCGAGGGTCGGTTGTTCGCCTTCCTTTTCCGGAAGACCGGAAACCATCATCTCGCCCAGGATTTGCTGCAATCCACCTTCGTCACGGCCTATCGCAAGTTACACCGCTACAACCCGAAATACGCCTTCACGACCTGGATTTACACCATCGCCTCGCGCCTGGCCATCAACCACTTCCGCCGCAGGCAACCGGTTGAGGCGGAGAACGCAGACTGGGCTGTCGACGAAAATCCACGGAGCAACTTGATGGCCAGCGAGAAGGCCAGGGGCATCTGGGGCCAGGCCCGAAAGTCTCTCCCTGAAAGCCAGTTCAACGCGTTGTGGCATTTTTACGGCGAAGAGCGAAACCTGGCCGAAACCGCGGACGTAATGAATAAGAGTGTCGGCTCTGTGAAAGTGCTGCTGCACCGCGCCCGCCGAAAACTCGCAGAGGAATTGCCGACAGGAACCGGATTTTGACTAATAACCAAGCGAATCGAACCATGAAAGACGAACAACAACCAAGCACTTGGCCAAGCATCGAGGCCCGCCTCGTCGATGGGGCCAGGCGGGATGCGCCGGATTTTCCGCCGTTCCTCCACCGGCGCATCATGGCCGCCGTCCATGCCGAGGCCGAAAAACAGGCCCGCTCAACGCACGGCTTGGCCAAGGCGTGGCGCTGGGTGTTCGCCGGCGGCTTGGGCGTCATCGCGCTGGCTTTGGCCCTCAAGCCGGCCCCGGTTTCCGAGCCGGTGGTTGCCGGCGCCCCGCAAAAAGTGTCGGAGTGGATCGTCATGGTGGCCAACAGCGACGGGCAGATGGCCAGCCTGATTTCCGATCGTGTGCTAAACGATATGGTTAACGCCCCGTATCAGCGGCAACTCGAATCGCTGGGCAGCGAACTCGAAAGTGCTCTCGACTTCACCCTCCGACTGATGCCCATCGAGATCGCGTTGCGATAGGCGCCTAGCCAAGTGGTTGCCGGATTCCATCGATCACCGGCATGACTGGCCGCCACCGTTTCTGGTGTTCCACTGTTAGCTGATCCAGCTTTCCCGACAGGTGTATGGCATGGTCGAGGCTTCGCCCGGGATGCCTCTCGAGGATACAGTTCAGATCGACATAACTCGTACCGTGGCGGCGGCAGAATTCGACGACAGCCCCGGCGGTGTGCGGGACGCCCAACTGGGCCAGGTAACGGCTGATCTTGCCGCAATCACCGTCGGTTGAATAGTAACGGCACAATCCGGCGAGCCGAAAGGGCCAGAACCAAGCGGAGCGGAGATGTGAAGCGACCGCAATGGTTTGGTTTTGCCCCAGCAACTTGGCCACGACCGGCAACTGGCGGGGATGGCACAGTTCATCCACCACCACCAGCCGGTGGCCGCGAATCGGCTTCACGTCTGGAATCAATCCCGTCATCCAGAGCCAACGGCGGGAGCCGGCTGAAAAACTGGGGTGATGGTCACACAGGAACTTGAGTGCCGTGCTTTTGCCGGAACCGCTGATTCCGGTGAACACGATCAATCTCGTATCGTGGAATGCCTTCTGGCGGAGCCCGAGGGTATCGTCAAAGAGCACCGGTTGTTGGTTTGTTTCCGTGTTCATGCCGTGAAGAAATCGTCGACCTTGAATTGCGTGGTGTCCCCCTCCAGTTCCTGATCCACAAACTCGTTGTGGATCAGCTGCACCTCCCAGTAAACGAACAGTCCGTGTGACTTGGACACGATGTTCGGCGGGTAAAGCGCCTTGAACATCGGTTCGAACGAGACTGGATCCAGAAAGTATTGTTCCACCGGTTGGTTTTTCGGGATGAGTTTCACATCCTTCGAGTAAAGCAGGACGCCCCGTTTTGGGACACTGAAGCTGACCGTACGCCGGTTGCTGCCCGAGCCACGGACGTACTTTCCCTTTTCGAGGTTGCACGCCACGATGCGCAGCGTGACATCTTTCAAATTTGTGCGTGAGATTCCTTGAATCAGGTCGCTCACATTTCGTTCAGTCCCGCGATCGATCAGGCCTGTGATCGGCTTGAAGCGGAACGTCATGTACTGACGAAGCTGCCGCTTGATGGCCAGCCAGATAGCCACGCCGATGGCGCCGCAACCAAACAGTGCCTTAACGATTGGCGAGGAGGATTCGCCGTCGCTGTTGACCTGCGAGTACAGGTAGGTGGCGTATCTGGGTGAAAACTCATCATGGATCCCGATCATCATGTTCACCACCATGATCACCGCCCCGATGACCAGTAGGCATAACGTGGCCAGTTTGTTGTGCGCGGGTATCGCCATCAGGTTTTTCGTGAATGAAAAGACGTCCTTCGGGTCGATCAGCTTTTTTGTGCTTCGGGTTATCTTCGGTTTTTTAAGAGAAACCGTTGGCAAATCCTTCTCGGTGGAAGTGTCCTTCCTGATAAGCCTGTCGTTGATGGTCAGTTTGCCGAAACAGCGGATTTTGATTTTGGTGCCGTTGTACCCGAAAGGGCGTTCATGGAGCACATGGGGCGGTATGTTGATCGTTTCAGTCTCGGAACAGGCGGTAAACTTGTGCTTGAAAAGGTCTTTCGATTTGTTGACTGGCCGGGAGTCCTTCACCTTGACGAAACGCTTGATCGTAAAGGTGGCTTCCTTGCCGATAAGCTTGGGGTCCAAAATCTTCAACTCCGCGGTTAAACCGGCATGACCCTGCTGCGGATCGTACGAGTACGCGATTTCGACTTTTTTGGGCACAGTTGCTGATAGTTGCCAACGAAAATTGTACCAAGACAACCGGTTCTGTCAACGTCTTGCCCTTTGACCAACGGCTTTGATGGCACTTCCACAACGACAAATTTCTGCCAATGCACAATTAGGGGAAGCAAGATGAGAATAGCACCCTCGAGTTTTTTTAGATCAGAATAATACATATTTACGCCATTTTTAGTAACATATCAACATATCAAGATATGTTGATATGTTGTTTGACTCGCGCAAGAGCGGCGGGTAGCCTTCCGCTCTGTGGGCTGTAAATCGTCCAGTAACAGGCATCATGCCCTGATTGATCTCTTGGCCAAGCGCATCGTGATTCTCGATGGCGCGATGGGCACGATGATCCAGCAGCACAGAATGGAGGAGGCTGATTTTCGGGGTGAACGATTTGCAGACTGGGATCGTGACTTGAAGGGAAACAACGACCTTCTGGGTATCACGCGGCCGGAGGTGATTGGCTCGATCCACCGGACCTATCTTGAAGCCGGGGCAGACATCGTTGAGACGAACACATTCAACTCGACGAGTATCGCACTGGCCGATTACGGGATGGAGTCGCTGGCGCATGAGTTGAATGCGGCCAACGCGAGGCTTGCCCGATCCGCCGCCGATGAAGTGATGACGGCGGTTCCAGGCCGGCAATGTTTCGTCGCCGGGGCGCTTGGTCCGACGAATCGCACGGCCTCCATCTCGCCGGATGTCAATGATCCGGCATTCCGTGCGGTGACGTATGACCAACTGGTCGACGCGTACACGGAGCAGGCCAAAGGCTTGGTGGAGGGTGGGGTGGATTTGCTGCTGGTCGAGACGGTGTTCGACTCACTCAACTCGCGGGCGGCATTGTTCGCGCTCGAGTTGTTGTTCGACTCGCTTGGCCAACGGCTGCCGGTGATGCTGTCCTTCACCATCACCGACCAGAGCGGGCGCACGCTCTCTGGACAGACGGTCGAGGCGTACTGGAACTCGGTGTCGAACATCGACCTAGTCAGCGTCGGGATCAACTGTGCGCTTGGCCCGAGGGAGATGCGGTCGCACATTGATGAGCTTTCCCGCATCGCGTCGGTCCATGTCAGCGCGCACCCGAACGCTGGCATGCCGAATCCGCTGCTGCCGACGGGTTTTCCGGAGACGCCCGAGTCGTTCGCGCCGCAGCTGCACGACTGGGCAGCCAACGGTTGGTTGAACATCGTCGGCGGCTGCTGCGGCACGACCCCGGAACATATCCGACACATCGCTGAGGTGGTTGCAGATTGTGAACCTCGCCGCTTGGCCAAGCCGGATCCATGGCTCCGGCTCAGCGGTATGGAGGCGTTGACCGTCCGGCCCGAGTCTAATTTCATCAACGTTGGTGAGCGAACAAACGTCACCGGCTCGCCGCGCTTTGCCAAATTGATCAAGAACGACCAGTACGAGGAGGCGCTGGGAGTCGCCTGGCAGCAGGTTGAGAATGGGGCACAAATCATCGACGTCAACATGGACGAGAGCCTGCTTGACTCCGAGGCGGCGATGACGCGGTTCCTCAACCTGATCGCCAGCGAGCCGGACATATCGCGCGTGCCAGTCATGATCGACAGCTCAAAATGGTCGGTTATCGAGGCTGGGCTCAAGTGCTTGCAGGGCAAGGGAATTGTCAACTCGATCAGCCTTAAGGAGGGGGAGGAAGCGTTTCTCGAGAAGGCTCGGAAGATTCGCCGCTATGGCGCGGCTGTGGTGGTGATGGCGTTTGACGAGCTGGGTCAGGCGGACACGACCGATCGCCGTGTCGAAATCTGCACGCGCTCTTACGAGTTGCTGACTAAAGAGGCCGGCTTCCCGCCGCAGGACATTATTTTTGACCCGAACATCCTCACCGTGGCGACCGGAATGGTGGAGCACAACGACTTCGCGGTGGGCTTCATCGAGGCGACGCGCATTATCAAGTCGACTCTGCCCTTGGCCAAGGTCAGTGGTGGGGTTAGCAACATCTCGTTTTCGTTTCGCGGCAACAACACCGTGCGCGAGGCGATGCACTCGGCGTTTCTGTACCACGCGATCAAGGCTGGGCTGGACATGGGCATCGTCAACGCCGGGATGCTCGAGGTGTACGAGGAAATCCCGGCCGACCTGCTCGAGCGCGTCGAGGACGTCCTGCTGAACCGCCGTCCGGATGCCACCGAGCGGCTCGTCGAGTTTGCGGAGACGGTCAAGCAGCAGGGCAAGTCGGAGAAGGTAACCGATGCCTGGCGCGATGGGCCGGTCGGGGAACGGCTGGCTCACGCGCTCGTCAAGGGCATCGTCGAGCACATCGAGGCCGACACCGAGGAGGCGCGACAAAAACTGGGACGCCCGATCCACGTTATCGAGGGGCCGTTGATGGATGGCATGAACGTCGTCGGCGACCTATTTGGTGCGGGCAAGATGTTCCTGCCTCAGGTCGTCAAGAGTGCGCGCGTCATGAAAAAGGCGGTTGCCTATCTGCAGCCGTTCATGGAGGTGGAAAAGGCGGACACCGGCGTGCATTCGCGCGGAAAAATTGTCATGGCTACGGTCAAGGGCGATGTGCATGACATTGGTAAAAACATCGTCGGTGTGGTGCTGCGATGTAACAACTACGAGGTCATCGACCTCGGCGTGATGGTGCCTTGCGACAAGATATTGAAAGCCGCCCGCGAGGAAAAGGTTGACATGATTGGCCTCAGCGGATTGATCACGCCGTCGCTCGACGAGATGGCACATGTCGCCAGGGAAATGCAGAGGGAGTGCTTCGATAAGCCGCTCCTCATCGGTGGGGCGACCACCAGTTGCGAGCACACTGCGGTCAAGATCGCCCCCGGCTACGGACAGGCAACGCTGCACGTGCTCGATGCCTCCCGCGCAGTTGGCGTTGTCGGTAAATTATTGAGTGAAACCGACCGTGATGATTTTATCGCGGCGAATACGGCGACGCAGGAGGAACTTTTCGAAAAGCATCACGGCAAACGCGCGGCCAAGCCGCTGCTCAGCATTGCGGAGGCTCGCAAACGCGCCACAAAAATCGATTGGCGGGTGGAGGATATCCCGCAGCCGGAATTCACCGGCGTCCGTGCGGAGGATGACTTCCCGCTGGGGATGCTGGTTGAGTTCATCGACTGGTCACCGTTCTTCCACACGTGGGAGTTGCGGGGGCGTTACCCTGGGATTCTCGACGACGCGACTGTCGGCGACAAGGCGCGGGAGTTGTTCGCCGACGCGCAAGCATTGCTCAGCCGCATCGTTGATGAAAAGTTGTTCAAGGCCAAGTGCGCGTACGGTTTTTTCCCGGCCAACCGGGTTGGGGACGACGTGGAATTGTATACTGACGCCACGCGGGCCAAGCGCTTGGCCAAGTTCCATTTTCTGCGCCAGCAAACCGACAAGTCGTCCTTAGAGAATCACAGCCTGGCCGATTTCATTGCGTCAAGGGAGACCGGGTTGACCGATCACCTCGGGGCGTTTGCGGTGACAGCGGGGCACGGTGTCGAGGCGTTCGCCAAGTCGTTTGAGGCCGCCAACGACGATTACAACGCCATCATGGCCAAGGCGCTGGGCGATCGCCTGGCCGAGGCATTCGCCGAGTGCCTACACATGCGCGCCCGCCGTGAGTGGGGCTACGGGGTCGACGAAGCCTTGCGCAACGACGAGTTGATTCGCGAGAAATATCGAGGCATCCGGCCCGCCGCGGGGTATCCGGCTTGCCCGGATCACACGGAGAAGCGCTTGCTGTGGAAATTACTCGACGTTGAGAAGCACACCGGCATCCGCCTGACCGAAAGTTGCGCCATGTGGCCGGCCAGTTCGGTGAGCGGCCTGTACTTCGCGCATCCGCTGGCCAAATATTTTGGCGTCGGCAAAATCGAGCGTGATCAGGTGGAGGAGTGGGCCAAGCGCAAGGGCATGAGCCTCGCTGACGCCGAGCGGTGGCTCGCCCCAAACCTCAACTACGATCTGAGTTGATCGTTTGCGACGGGACTCGCCCATATAGGTAAAAACTGGCATCTTCTTCGCATGACTTTGGGCTTCGGATGGGGCTGGTTTTTTCTTTTGATTTGTCTTGGCTTGATTGGGCTTTCTCAGGCGTTTGGGGCTGAGTCTGAGGTGCAAACGCGTCTGGTTTATGTGGCGCTGGCCGGCCAACCAGCGGCAGACGTCGCGGTGCGACTCCGCGATCAAGGCTTAAGCAAGCGCGACATCGCGGAGGCCACGCGCGCGCGCATCGCTGAAATTGCCGCCCAACAGGATCGGCTCATGGTGCGGCTTACCCAAGTTGGCGGGAAGGTCGAGGCGCGGTTCAACCGCCTGGTCAACGCCATCAAGGTGCGGTTGCCGGTTGGTCAACTGGAGCGCCTTCGCCGGCTCGAAGGTGTGGCCGACGTCCAGCCGGTGGCGCAATTTCATCCCCTCACCTCGACCAGCGTGCCGTTTATCGGGGCGACGAACATCTGGAATCGCGGCAGCCTCCCGGCCACCGGCAAGGGGGTGCGCATCGGGATCATCGACTCCGGGATCGACTACACCCACGCGATGTTCGGAGGCAGTGGTAAGGTGGCGGACTACACGAAAAACAATCCGTCGCGCATCGAGTCCGGCACGTTTCCCACTGAAAAAGTAGTTGGCGGCTACGATTTCGCCGGGGATGCCTATAATGGCACGCAAGTGCCGCGCCCGGACAAGGATCCGCTCGATTGCGCTGAGAACAGTCATGGCTCGCACGTGGCCGGGATCGCGGCTGGGGTGGGCGTGATGACCAACGGCGTGCCGTACACCGGTGGTTACGGGAAGGCGCTGAATATGGATCGGTTCCTGATCGGCCCCGGCGTGGCCCCGGAGTCCAAGCTGTATGCCCTGAAGGTGTTTGGTTGCTCGGGGACGACTGGTCTTTCGGTGGACGCGATGGAGTGGGCGGCCGACCCGGACGCGAACGGCGACCTCAGCGACCGACTTGACGTGGTGAACCTGTCGCTGGGCCACTCATACTCCCGCCCGTCGTTTGAGAACAACGCCGCCGCGCGTCTGGCCAAGTTGGGATCCGTGGTGGTGCGGTCCGCCGGAAACAACGGGAACAATTTTTACGCGCTAACGTCGATGGACGGCATCGAGATCACGGTGGCCAACTCGATGGATGACGGCATCGAAAACAACAGCATCGAGGTCGCCGCCCCGGCGGTGGTTCGCGGGTTTTTCGAGGCGGTCGAGGGGGCGTTTACGAAACAACTTGATGTAACGGGGGAGATCACGGGCCGGGTGGTGTACGCCGACCCGCCGCGCGCCTGCGACGATCTCAAGAATGCCGCTGCGCTCAACGGCAACATCGCCTTGATCGACCGCGGCGTTTGTTTTTTCCTGGACAAGGTTCAGCGGGCGAAGGAGGCCGGCGCGCGGGCGGTGCTCGTGGTTAACAACGAGGGCGGCCCGCCGGTCGCGATGGGTACGTCCGGCGGCACAGTGGACATCCCGGCGATGATGATCACCTTGCGGGACGGGACGAAGCTGAAAGCGCATCTCGACGATGGCCTGTTTGTGAAGCTTGGCGGCGACGTCATGATTGGTGGCCCCGAACTGGGCGATCAACTTTCGCCGAGCAGTTCCCGAGGGCCGGAGTACGAGACGCATTGGCTCAAGCCGGACATCGCAGCTCCCGGTTTCAACATCCATTCGGTACGCGCTGGGAGTGGGGGCGAACAGCAAATGAGCGGCACGTCGATGGCGGCACCGCATGTAGCCGGGGCGGCGGCGTTGCTGCTTGAGCGGCATCCGGGCTGGACGCCGACGATCGTCAAGGCGGCGTTGATGAATACCTCCGTTCAGACGCGGGACGAGAACGGAGCTCCTTATCCGGAGACACGCACCGGGGCCGGTCGCGTGAATCCGCGCTTGGCCATCGACACGCCGGTGGTTGCCACGGACGCAGAGACGCGGGGGCGGGTGTCGCTATCGTTCGGCCTGCTGGAAGTCGGTGAGCCGCACTTGGCCAAGCGCAGCATCGAGTTAACCAATCTCGGCACTCAGCCGTGGACTGGCACTTTCGCGGTGAGCAACACGCTGGTCAATGCCGGCGTGACTCTCACCGCAGCCAAGCCGACGGTCGCCGTCCCGGCCAACGGCACGACCAAGGTGGAACTGACGCTGACCATCGACCCGGCCAAGATGCAGTTGGCATTTGATGCGACCACGCCGCCGGAGGTCAAGGGTGGGCCGAGGCATGTTGCCCATGAGGCGTCGGGGCAGGTATGGTTTCACGGCGAGTCGGGATCGGTGCATTTGCCGTTTCACATGCTGTTGCAACCGGCGGGGGAGCACCGGGTTGATGGGGGCCGCGTGGCGGTGCGGCAGTTGGAAGGTGTGGTACCCGTGGTGTTGCAGCTGGCCGGGGCCAACCTGTACCACTCCCCGATGGTGTCGGTGTTTCAGTTCGGCTACCAAAGCCCGTCGCGCGGGCACAGCAACCGTGAACAGGCAGCGCGGGACTTGCGAGCGGTGGGCGCAGCATCTAACGCACCGGAGTTGGGCGGAATCGCCGAAGCTACCCTGTTTTTTGGCATCGCCATGGACGGGCCGTGGATTGTGCCGCAGTCGTTTCTCACGAACCTTGGTATCGACGTGGACACCGACTTCGATGGTGTGACTGACTACGAATTGACGCACGGCTCCTCGGGAGACGTACTGGTGAGCGGCGATATCACCGAGCACGAACTCGCCGATGACGCTTACTTCACGATCATCGACTCGATCGAGTGGGAGAATCCAAAGCTGGGCGGCATCCTGAATGTGTTCCCGTCGGCGGAACGGGAGACGTCGTTGCTTAACAACAGCGTGATGATCTACTCGGCCGAGGCCGCCGACCTCGGCTTGGGTAACGACAACACGCGGATTCAATACCGTTTCCACAACATCACCGAGACCACGCGCTGGATTCCATTCGACGCCGCCCGGCCTGCACTACGCACCGCCAACCCGGAGATCGGCCATTCGCCGTATCATGCCGCTGATGCGCCGCTGATGATCGCAGTCGATCACGACGCCCTTGCCGGCAATGGCTTCGAGGAGAACCAATTGCCCCGGCCGCTCCTGCTGTTTCACCACAACAAGGCGGAGGAGCGGTTTGAAATCGCCCGGTTGGTTGCGACCGGGGTGGACGCGGACAACGACGGCCTGCCGGACGACTGGGAGCGTCGCCATTTTTCCGGACTTGGCATCGCGGGTGCGGACAGCGACTTTGATGGCGACAGCTTTGCGGATACCGCGGAGTACGCCGCCGGCACCGACCCGCGGGATCGCCACTCGTTTCTGCGGTTCGCGACGCCGATCGAGGTGAAAAACAAAACCGTCGTGCTGCGTTGGCCAAGCGTGCCGGGCCGCCGTTACCGCGTTGAGAAAAGCAACGGCGACCCGACTGCTTGGGAGTCACTCAACAAGGGAGCCACCGCGCGGCTTGATGTGATGGAGCACATCGACCTGCGAATCGACAACGGTCGGCCGGTGTTCTATCGGTTAGTGGTGGAGCCGCAGTGATGGGGAGGATCGACAAACAACTTCGTAGTGACCTCGACGCAATCCGTGATGCCGGTTTGTGGCGAGGGTTGCGGCAGGTCGAGTCAGCGCAGGCGGCGCGGATTACGATTGAAGGTCGGGATTGGATCAACTTTTCCTCGAACGATTACCTTGGCCTTGCCTCGCATCCCGCACTTGGCCAAGCGGCGCGCGAGGCGTTGGAGCAGTTTGGCACTGGCTCCGGGGCGTCGCGGCTCATCTGCGGTTCGACGCAGACGCACCACGAACTGGAGGCGGCCCTGGCACAGTGGCAGGGGACGGAGGCGGCGTTGGTGTTCTCCTCCGGCTTTGCGGCCGCGCAGGGTGTGCTGACGTCGTTGCTTGGCCAGGGCGACGTGGTGATTCTCGACAAAAAAGCGCACGCCTCGATGATCGACGCGGCCAAGCTGAGCGGCGCGACGCTGCGTGTTTTTCGGCACAACGACCTTGAGAATCTCGAGAAACGATTACAATGGGCCGCCGAGCAAGGTGGGCGGGTGCTGCTGGCAACCGAGAGCGTTTTCTCGATGGATGGCGACTGCGCGCCGCTGGCCGAGATGGTCGAGTTAAAGGAGCGGTATGGCGCATGGTTGATGCTAGATGAGGCGCACGCGGTGGGCCTGCACGGCCCGTTTGGCCAAGGGCTGGCGGCGGCCGATGGCCTGGCTGGGCGCATTGAGATCCGGATGGGCACGCTGGGCAAGGCGGTAGGTGCGGCCGGCGGATTCATCTGCGGCAGCGGGTCACTTATTGAACTGCTGGTGAACAAGGCGCGCAGTTTCATTTTCTCGACCGCGCCCAGTCCGGCGGTCAGCGCCGCCGCCCGGGCTGGGGTGGAACTCATCCAGGGCGCGGAGGGGGATTCACTGCGCCAGCAACTTTGGCAGCGAGTGGAGGAACTGAGGCGAGGTGTCGAGTCGCTTGGCTGGCGCACACCCGCCGGACCAAGCGCCATTCTGCCGCTGATCGTCGGCGAGGAGGCCAAGGCGTTGGCCATGATGGGGCAGTTGCACGAGGCGGGATTCTTCATCCCGGCGATCCGTTACCCGACTGTTGCACGCAACGAGGCGCGGTTGCGGGTAACCACAACCACCGGCCATACCGGTGAGGATGTGGCCGCGCTGCTGGATGCCGTCGCGACTATTCGTTGAAGTAAATCTTCAGGTTGTGGGAGGCGCGACCGGCGGCGACGATGTCCAACTTGCCGTCCGCGTTTAGGTCGGCGACGCGGATGTCCTCGGTGGCCATCTGGTTGTCATCGATGAGCATACTTTTCCACTGGGTGCGCGCCTTGTCGGTAGGGTAGTAAAACTTGATCCCCACCTTGCCGGTTCGCCGGGTGCCGCGCCAGCCGGCTACAATCTGGTCGGCTCCGGTGCCCATGAAATCGCCGGTGGCTAGCGCATGCCCCTGGTCGAGCGTGTCGTCGATGATGTTGCGGCTCCACTTGGTTTCGCCTCTGGTCTTAGTGTAGATGGAAAGCTGCGAGCCGTGCATGGGTTCGATGGCGGTCACGAAGTTGGCGCCGCCTGTGCCCCGGCCCTGACGGACCTCGCCGGTTGGGTTGTTGGAGATCTGTCGGCGCTGCCAACCGCGGCCTTTGCCTTGTTGCATCAGGAAAACGCCTTCCACGCCGCTGAGCAGCATCTCGTCCGCCTTGCCACTGTCCCATTGCGCGACGTCAAAATTGTGGCTGGCGTGCATGTTGTCGTCGACCAGTGTGGTTTGCCATGCCTGCTTCGGATCGACAGGGAAGTGGTAGGCCAGCGTGCGGACTCCTTCCCCCTTGTTGGCACGATTCCCGCGGCCGTGAAGCGGAAGTACCACGAGATCGTAGCTCCTGTTGGAGGTTTTGAACCAACGCATGCGGTGGGTGGTCGGCTCGTGGTGTAGTTGAACCGGCGTCCATTTTTGCGTCCGGTCGGCCGGGGGGATGAGGTAAAATACGGCCCCGGACTTGGCGGTGTCGCTCGTCTCGCCGGGATTCCATTGCGCGCCTGCGGCGATCTCGGCCCGGCCGTCCCCGTCGATGTCGCGCACGGCGATGCAGACGTGGTCACGCTGAGTGAGGTTCTCGACGATGATGTGTTTCTTCCACGACGGATTCTGGTACCAGGCGATGTTCCGGGCGTCGCACAGGATAATGTCCTGTTTTTTGTCGGCGTTCATGTCGGCGATGGCGATGCCGTAGCCGATCTTGACGCCGGCATCGATAGTGATGTGCCGGAACGTGGGCAGGCCGGCTTGTGTAAGCGCGGCCCAACCGAGAAGGGAGAGAGTGACTGTTGCAAACGCTTTCATGGTGTGGCCTCTTTATGAGGCCTAGCGCTCGAGGAGGCAAGGGTGATTGCTTGGGCAACTGGGGCAAAAAAAGGACGGGCCCCGGGCCCGTCCTCGATAAAGTTTGTTTCGTGTCCTGCTCAGAAGCGGTAGTTAATCGTAGCCAACACGTGCGTGCGGTCGGAGAAGCCGGCCTCGATGCCGTAATTCCAGCTTCCGCCTGCCTTGAAATTCGCTCCTACGAGATAGTTCCACTTTTCCTCAGCTTCCGAGGTGACATCGTAGCCGACTGGCACCGACTGCCCCATGATCGGAAAATTGACCGTGCCGTTTTGCTGTTCATCGACATCCTGATACATCGCGCCAACGTAGAGCGAGCCGTTCAGCCCGCCCAGACTGCCGGTGACGCCGATGCGTGGTGTAATGATGAACGCCTCGATGGTAGAGTCGCCGATGTCGAGGTCGGACTCGGTGTAGTTGGCATCGACCGAGGCGAAGTAGTTATCGAACCCTGCAGCCAGTGTGACGCCGCCACCGTAAACCGGCCCGCTGTAGGAGAGAGTGAACGAGTTGGGCAGCAGGCTGGACACCTCGGGCGGCAATCCACCGACGGCGAACCCGCTCGCGGTGGTTTCACCGTCCACGTATCCGGCCACCGCGTACACGTTCAGAAACGGTAGAACCCATGCATCCAACTTGGCGGTGGTGCTGGTGGCACGGCTTTCCAACTTGGCGGTCTGGGCCGGGAGGCCGGGCGGCAGTTGGAGCGGCCCGGTGGGCAGCGGCAGCGGTGGGATGTCAATGGCGATGGACTGCGCCTCCATGTCCTGCTCGAGGAAAAACACATTGGCGCTGATTCCTAGCGGCAGGGGAAGTTCCTGCCCGGCTGCCAGGCTTTTGCCTAGTGGCAGGGAATCAGAAAGATTGCCGGCCAGCGAGTTGGCGTTAAATGCCACAACTGCGGCACAGGCCATGAGGGTGAATTTGATTTTGCTCACAACTATTTTGGGTTCAGGCTAAACTCCGGGTCAAATCCTGACCGGGAACTGTTTTGGGTTGAGTCTGCATGCTCCGGACCAAATCTTGACCTGGAACGAGGGCAAACTATCGGCCGGGCGAGGACAACACAACCCCTATTTTCACGATTGGCGAAGCGATTAGAACAAAAAACCGCAGCCGTTTGCGGGCTGCGGTTTGTTTGAAAATGCTGGAATTAGGCGATTTCGGCTGCGTGAAATTCTAGCCAGTCATCCAGATTATTCAGGTTGATGGCGTCTTTCGGGTCGCCGTCCGGGAGGCCGTTGGCACTCAGGATGCCCTGCCGCGTGGCGTCGTCATGGTTGTAGCCGGTGATCGAGTCGTTCAGAGTGCTGATGGAGTCGGCGTCCAACTTAGCACCTTCCTGAGCCTGAATCCACGCCTCAAATTGTGGGTAGGTCGGCTTGTCGTTGGTGATGTGGGCACGAACCGCGTCGGTGTCGAGTCCGAGCCCAGCTATAACCATTGCGTCGTAGCCGGCACCGATGCCCGGGTAGCCATCGGCGATTTTGCCGGCAGCCTCAAGGGATACTTTCTGCCAAAGGCGGGGCAGGTGCAGCACACCCAGTGGACCTTTGGTTCCGGAACTGATTAGGGGAACAATTTTATCACTCATTTTTTCTGTTTCGTTTTTGGTTTAATCCACAAGTGGAAAGCGCATTTAAATTAGCCCCGGCGCTTGGCTGCGGTCAATCCCAAAAGCGGCTTTCTCCCAAATTTGCCGCGCTTGGCCAAGCGGCGGCTTGCGCCCGGTGTCCGCAAGGCCATACTGCCGCCACTGCATGAGACCATTTCCGTTCGTCGTTGCTCTGCTACTTGCCGCGTTTGTGCCCGCTGAAACCCACGCGGAGTGGAGCATCGGGGCATCGTCGGTAGATGTCACGCCCGAGTTCCCGGTGCGGTTGAGCGGGTTCGGCTTTCGCCGTGCCGAGTCGGAGGGGGTCACCCAGAAAATCTGGGCCAAGGCACTGGCGGTTGACGATGGCGAAGTTGGTCCGGCGGTGCTCGTCACCGTCGACAATCTTGGTGTGCCGTGGCCGATGGTGAAGACTGTGGCGGGGCGTCTTAAGGAACAAACCGGCCTGGCTCCGGAACGTTTTGCTGTCACTGCTACGCATACCCATACCGCGCCGATGTTATCGGGCGTGACGCCTACCCTGTTCGGCCGGTCGATACCGGTTGCGCACCAGAGTCGCATCGATCGCTACACGGAAAAGTTGACTGCCTGGATTGAACGGGCCGCGCTTGAGGCATTGGACGATTTACAACCGGGTCGACTCGAGTGGAGCCCGGGTAGCGCGGGGCAGGTTGGTTTTGCCAAGAACCGTCGTGCAAAGGATGGTCCGGTCGATCACGATTTACCGGTGCTCATCGCCCGTACGGCTAAAGGCGGCATCCGCGCTATTTATACCAGCTACGCCTGCCATTGTGTAACCCTCTCGAACAACAAGATTAGCGGGGACTGGGCCGGCTATGCGCAGGAGTGGCTGCAGAAAAATCATCCTGGCGCAGTGGCCATGGTTTCCATTGGCTGCGGCGCGGATCAAAACCCTGACACCGGCGTTACCGGTGACAACATTGATGCTGCGTCGGCACAGGGCCGGCAGATCGCCGACGAAATCGCCCGCCGACTCAAGGACGGGATGACGCCGCTCGCGGGTAGTCTAAAAACAACCCTTGGCCAAGTTGAACTTGCTTTTGGCAAGCTGCCCCCCAAGGCGGAGTGGGAGCGTTTGGCCAGGCGCGCGGACGCTGTCGGCTACCATGCCCGGGTGCAACTCACCCGACTCGCCCGGAACGAGGCGCTGCAAACACAGTTTGATTATCCCATCCAGACATGGTGCTTCGGCGGCGAACTGGCGATGATCTTCCTGCCGGGTGAGGTGGTGGTCGATTACTCGCTGCGACTCAAGCGAGAGTTCGACTGCGCGCGGCTTTGGGTCAACGCCTACGCCAATGACGCGCCGTGCTACATCCCTTCCGAGCGGATTCTCCGAGAGGGCGGCTACGAGGGCGTCGGCGCGATGGTTTATTACGATCGCCCGACAAAACTGGCTGCCGGTCTCGAGGATAAAATCGTCAGCGAGATTCACCGCCAGTTACCCGCGACATTTCAGTCTAAAAAAGGCACGGAGGGAACCAATCCACAATCGCCTGGTGCGTCGCTGCGTTCGATTCGCATTCACCCCGGTCTGCGAGTCGAATTGGTTGCTTCCGAACCGCTTGTCATCGATCCAGTCTCAATCCACTTTGGCCCGGACGGCCGCACATGGGTCGTTGAGATGCACGATTATCCGCTGGGCCTCCACGGCGGCTACGAACCCGGCGGAAGGATCGTTTTTTTAGACGACACAGACCGCGATGGTTTTCCCGACAAGCGAACGGTATTCCTTGAAGGTCTGCCGTTCCCGACTGGCGTCACACCATGGCGTAAAGGTGTTTTGGTTTGTACCGCTCCTGATATTCTTTACGCCGAGGATACTGATGGAGACGGCCGAGCGGATGTCCGGCGCACTCTGTTTTCTGGCTTCGCCACCACCAATTATCAGGCGCGCGTTAACAGTCTGGCCTACGGGCTGGACGGCTGGGTGCACGGCTCGAATGGCCTCATTGGCGGTCAGATCGTCGGTTTCACCGGCGGTCAGTCGGTGGATATTCGTGGCCGTGACTTCAGGTTCAACCTGGACACCGGTGCGTTCGAGACGTTGGCCGGGTTGACCCAGCACGGGCGCGTGTGCGACGACTGGGGCAACTGGTTCGGCTGCGACAATGGGACGCTTCTGCGTCACTATCCGTTGGTCGACCATTACCTGCGTCGGAACCCACACTTTTCACCGCCCAACCCGAGCGTGGTTGCAGCCAGTTACGCGGATGCCAACCGCGTATTTCCGATCAGCCAGCCTCTGAAACGTTTCAACGACCCAAGCCACATCAACAGGGTGACTTCTGCCTGCGGCTTGGGCTTGTATCGCGACACACTGCTGGGCAACGAGCTTTACGGCGACGCTTTCGTTTGCGAGCCAGTGCACAACCTCGTTCGACGTCTGAAGTTAAAGCCAAAGGGGGTTACTTTTTCCGCGTATCGCCCGGAGGGAAAGGCTTCGCCGGAATTTCTGGCGTCCACGGACAATTGGTTCCGTCCGGTTGAGATTCGAACTGGGCCAGACGGCGGTCTCTGGGTGGTGGACATGTATCGCTTTCTGGTCGAGCACCCGCGTTGGATTCAGCCAGGACGCCTGTCCGGAATCGACTCCCGGGCCGGTAGCAACCGCGGCCGCATTTACCGAGTGCTGCCGATTGGAAAAAAACCGAGACTTATTCCCGACTTGACCCGATTAAGCGGTAAATACTTGGCCAAGGCTCTTGAGTCGCCCAACGGAACGCTCCGCGAACTGGCGCACCAGCAGATTCGATGGACAGAGGATCAGACGGCTGCTCGTGAACTACGGCGTTTGGCTCGATCTGGCGGCCAATCGCAAACGCGTGTCCAATCCTTGGCGGCACTGGAGGGATTGGGCAGCTTGACCAAGCGCGACATGGAGAAGGCGTTAAGTGATTCTCATCCGGCGGTTCGGCGTCATGCTATTCGGTTAGCAGAGCGGGGTGGGGTAAATGATCCTGATTGGATCGACCGCTTGACCAAGCTGGCTGATGATCCCGATCCATTTGTACGTCAACAACTTGCCTATTCGCTTGGTCAGTCGCCCGATCCTGCTGCTGGCGAAGCCTTGATCGAGTTGTTGCACCGAGATAACACCGATCCATATCAGGTCGCTGCCATCCTGAGTTCCAGCCTACCGCATATCGCGGTGTTTGAAAAATCGGTGCTTGGCGTGTCGTCCATGCCTGATGTTGTGGTGAAACAAGTTGAGCAGATTGCCAAGCGCGTTATTGCCAAGCCCGAAGTCGTTCGGAAAAACAACCCGGCCAATTTACAACCCGTCGTCGCGGCGAATCGGGCGGATGTTTTGAAACAATTTGCAGATATCACGACATTGAACGGGAATGCTGACAAGGGACGCATGATTTTTCAGTCGCGCTGTTCTGCGTGCCATAAGTTGGGAGGGATTGGTAACTCGGTTGGCCCAGACTTGGCGTCGCTGACTGACAAGTCGCCGCAGTCACTGCTGCTCGGAACGATTGATCCGAACCGTGATGTGTCTGAGCAATACACCGCCTACTCGGTCCAGTTAAAAAATGGCGGCACCTTGGCGGGGATGATTGCCGATGAGTCAGCCAATGGCTTTACACTGCGTGGGGTCGATGGCAAACAGCAGATTATTCTTCGGGCGGATATCTCCAGTTTGATTAACACAGGACGATCTCTCATGCCGGAAGGCCTGGAGGCTGGCTTGAATGTGACTGAGATGGCAGACCTACTGGCGTTTATTTCAAATCCAAACTAACATGAAAATCACTATTATCCTGTCTGCCTTGATGTTGGTTGTGGGTTGGTTGCCAACCAAGGCGCAGGCGAAGTTTCGGGCCGGCGCGTGCAAGGTGGATGTTACGCCGCAGATTTTGCCGGTAATTCGAAACGGCGGCTTCCTTGAGGCGAGCGACAACAAGGTGATCGATCGGCTGCACGCACGATGTCTTGTGCTTGATGATCGTGTGATACGTCTAGCCATCATGGTGGTGGACAGTTGCATGCTGCCGCGCGACTTGTGCGACGAGGTCAAGCGCACGGCTTCAGGGAAGACTGGTATTCCATTCGATCGCATCTTAATTTCAGCGACACACTCGCACAGCGCACCAAGTGCCATGAATTATTGTCTCGGCAGCCGACTCGATCCCCGCTACCGGGCGTTTCTGCCGGGCAAACTGGTCGAGGTCATTGTCGCCGCCAATGCCGGACTTCAACCTGCGAGGGCGGCGTGGGATCGGGTGGACGCCGCCGAATTCACCGCCTGTCGCCGATGGTCGTTCCTCAAGGGGAGCGAACTGGCCGATCCGTTCGGCGACGAGACCGTGCGTGCCAACATGCACCCCGGTCATGTTAACGAAAACGCTGTTGGTCCCACGGGCCCACCTGATCCGTGGCTGAGTTTTTTGAGCGTGCAGACCGCTGACGGTCGGCCACTGTCAGTGCTCGCCAATTTTTCAATGCACTACTTCAGCGGTCACCCGGGTGTCTCGGCTGATTACGCAGGGCTCTTCTCGGAGAGCTTGGCCAAGCGGTTGGCCCCCGGCGACGCGGAGTTTGTCGGCATCATGTCGCAGGGCACCAGTGGCGATCTGTGGTGGGGCGATTACAGTCGCGAAAAGCGCCGAGGCTGGTCGATGCAGGAGTATACAGATCAACTTGTGGAGATGGTGGCGAACCGCTTGCCCAAACTTAATTACTCGACGGACGTGCCTCTGGGGATGGCCGAGGCCCGATCAGAATTTTTCAGGCGCACTCCGGATAAAGATCGCCTCCAGTGGGCCCGTGAGTTGCTTTTCAAAATGGACGGAAGCCGCCCCCGCAACCGTCCTGAGGTTTATGCCGAGCAGGCGCTTTGGATACACGAAAACCCAGTGGAAGAGGTGCCGCTCCAGGCGATCCGCATAGGCGATCTTGGGATTATGGCAATCCCGTGCGAGGTTTATGCATTGACCGGCCTTAAACTCAAGTCGGCCAGCCCGCTCCCGTTGACCTTTAACATCGGTCTCGCTAACGGAGCGAGCGGCTATATCCCGCCACCTGAGCAGCATGCGCTTGGCGGTTACACCACCTGGCCGGCGCGTACCGCCGGGCTCGAAGTCAATGCCGAGCCGCGCATCGTCGAGTCTTGCCTCAAGCTGTTGGAACGAGCATCCGGCCAAGTCCAAAAGAAATACACCGAACCGTTATCGCCGTATGCCCGGGCAGTAATGGCATCCGAGCCGGTTGCGTATTGGCGCTTGGGCGAGCAGTCCGGGCCAACCGCTGTTGATGCCACGGGCAACAACCACGATGCTGGATATGAACCGGGAGTCGCGTTTTATTTGCCCGGATATCGGCATCCTGCGGTTGAGGAGGATCATACCTCACGTGCGGCGCATTTTGCTGGGGGGCGAGTAGTTGCTGAGGTGCCGGCGGCCGAGGCATTCACTGTAGAGTTTTGGCTCTGGAACGGGGCGATCAAATCGCAACAAGGGCAAGACATATGCGTGGCGGATTTAGGAGGATTGAATCTACGCATCTTAAATATGACCAATATTGAGGAACGGGTTTTGTCGGTCATCCCTGGAAGGAAAGGAAGAGCTACCGTTTCGCCGAGGCATTGGCACCATATCGTCTTGGTTGGCCGTCCTGACAATTATCAACTTTGGGTCAACGGTAAGAGACATCTCGATGAAAGAAGAGAACCAAAACAAAACAACACCTCAGACATAATGAAACTCATCTTCGGGGGATCGAAAGATGGGTTAATGGAATTTGGAGGTAAATTGGACGAGATTGCATTTTTCAGTCGTGCATTGACGGAGGGAGAAATTCAGAAACATTTCAGTGCGACCAATCCTCGCAAACAAAAACAGGCAAGCGTCGAAGTAAAGCCGCTTACGCCAAAGGAGTCCATGGCGCTAACGCATGTGGCGGAGGGTTTCGAATTGCAGTTGGTCTTGGCCGAGCCACTAGTACTCGATCCAGTTGCGTTCGATTGGGGGGCGGATGGGGAACTTTGGGTGGCAGAGATGGCCGATTACCCAATGGGGATCGACAATAAAGGCAAATATGGGGGGAGGATACGCTTGGTGACCGACAGCGACGGTGACGGTCGCTATGACAAATCAACCGTGTTTCTAGACGGACTGTCGTTTCCGGCTGGGGTGATGCCGTGGCGCAAGGGAGTGCTCGTGGCCGCTGCACCGGTGTTGCTCTATGCGGAGGACATGGACAGCGATGGCAGGGCCGACATTCAACGGACGTTGTTTGAAGGATTTCACGAAGGCAACCAACAGCTTCGCATCAATGGACTTTACTGGGGGCTGGACAATACCGTGCACTGTGCCTCGGGTGCCCATGTAAGGGGCTACGGTGGAGCCAACAGCATCAAGTCGATGATTAGTGGCAAATCAGTCGCGATCCAAAGTGGTGATTTTAGATTCAATCCTGGCACTGGATGGATCGAGGCCACATCTGGACCATCACAGTTCGGTCGTGTTCGGGACGATTGGGGTAACTGGTTTGGAGTGCAAAACAGTCATCCTCTTTGGCACTATGTTTTACCGGCGCGCTATCTCCGTCGAAACAGCGATGTGACTTATCCCGATTCACGTCATCAGATACGTACACCCCGCAATCCGAAAGTATACCCGAATAAATCACCGCAAAAACGCTTCCATAGCTTTGAACAAAGTGGACGTTACACCTCGGCCTGTGGTCCATCCATTTACAGGGATACATTATTGTTCGGTGATGATGGCATGACACATGCCTTTACCTGTGAACCGTTTCACAACGTTGTTCAACATTCATTGCTTCTAGATAAATTGGCTTCTTTCGACGGCAAGCGCGCCAACGATGGAGATAAGGATTTTTATGCCTCGGCGGATCGGTGGAGTCGCCCTGTATTTACTCGTACCGGTCCAGATGGTGCGCTTTGGATTGCTGACATGTACCGATACATGATCGAGCATCCGCAGTGGTTGCCGAAAAACGGCCAGGATGAGCTGCGTCCAAACTACCGCAGTGGAGATGCATATGGACGAATTTACCGTATCGTTCCAAAGGGTAGGTCACTTCGAACTATGGCCAAGTTGAGTGAAAAGAAACCAGCAGAGTTGATTGATAATCTTTCTTCGGTTAATGGCACGGTTCGCGACTTGGCGCATCGGTTGATTGTGGAATCAAGTGATGGTTCGGTTGCGAACCAACTCAGGCAACTGCTAAGCCAATCGGAGTTTCCACAGGCCAGATTGCATGCCTTGGCCGCCTTGGACGGCCTGGGGAAGCTGGATATCGATACGCTTGGCCAAGCATTGACTGACAAGCATCCCTACGTGCAACGCTTGGCATTCCGTTTGTCTGAAAAAATCCCCAACGGAGGGAAATATTTGGCTTCGTTTTTTGATTTTGCACCTGTCCAAAAAGAGAATGGCGGGGAGTACAAAGTCTTACTCCAGCAGCTGTTTAGTGCGGGGCATTTTACAGAGCAAAAAATTAGCAATTCACTGGCACGATTTATTTCCGGAGGTTTCGAAGAAAGTAATTTTCCATATGTGAAAGCGGCTCTCCTGAGCTCAGCACCAGCTCATTACGATCAGTTGCTTACGTCGTCGTCATTGCACGGAACGTTTTTTGAAGAATTAATGAGAATGGGCATTAAAAAAAACCAAGCCGCACTCAGTAAAAAACTAGATTCCGTTTGGGAAAAGGCCAACTTGGCCGACAGATTTCATTTGGCCAAGCTTTGGATGATTGCGCTTGGACAAGCCGGGGTGAACTTGTCTAGGCTGGACGAAGCCGGCTTTCCAAGACAAACAGGCAAGCTGAAAGCCATTCTAAAAAATGCACGACAAGTAGCACTCGACATGGATGAAATTTTGCCGCTGAGGATTCAGGCGATCGAAGTGCTCAGTCGCGGAGGTGTGTTGCACAATGGGGTGGTATCTGCCCTGGCTGTGTTGATTCAACCAGTAGAAAATCCGGCTGTTCGTTACGATGCGATCGCGGCAGTAGGAAACATACCAAAGCTTAAGTCGGCCAAGATGTTGCTTGGCGCTTGGCCAAGCTTAAACCCGAACGAGCGAGGCAAAGCGTTGGATGTGTTGCTTAGTCGTCCGGCATGGCAAGGTGAGCTGATTGATGCACTAGAGTCTAAGCGCATTTCCTCAAACGGATTTTCACCTGTTCATCGGGATCGTTTGTTGAAGAGTGGGAGCAAGCCAATAGCGAAGCGGGCCAAGCGCATTTTTGATAACGTAGTTTCTCCTGATCGTGCTGAAGCAGTGGCTAAGTTTTTGCCTGCACTAAACTTGAAAGGTAACAGTGAAGCGGGCCTATTGTTTTATACTAAGCTTTGTGCCGAGTGTCACGCGCCAGACAAGCAACTCGGGCCAGATCTGCGATCAATCACGGATCGCTCTGGTGAGGGTCTGCTTGCCTCTGTCATTGATCCGTCACGTCAAGTAGATCCCAAGTACATTGCCTATACCGCAGAATTCAAAGACGGTCGGGTGTTGGTGGGCATCATTGGCTCTGAATCTGGTGAAAGTTTGCAGATTAAAGTACCGGGAGTAGGGGATCAGTCGATCAACCGAAACCAAATTGAGTCGTTATATAGCTTGGATCAATCACTGATGCCAAATGGCTTGGAGGTGGGTTTAACGCAACAGAATTTCGCGGATTTAATCGAATTTTTGAAAAAAGCCAACTAATCCAATTCAAATATTTTTTTACAAAGCGGTTGACTTTAATGAGAATGAATCCCATTATTAACGCGCTGCCACCAAAAAAGGCGGTTTTTGAAAGATTTAATAATGAGAACGAAACTCAATACCAATAAGTCAGTCCCGGCAATTGTAGCCGGGATTTGTTCATTCGGAGTTACCACGGGGGCAGCAGAAGAAACTTTCGAGGAATTGGATCCCGTATTAGTGAGCGGTGCAATTGTGGGTTCCAAGGAAGGTGTAAAAAAAATTACCGGTTCTGCAACCTATCTGGATATCGACGATCTAAGAGTTCACTCGATCAGTGATATCAATTCTGCATTGCGACGTGTGCCCGGTGTTTATGTTCGCCCTGAGGATGGTTATGGAAATTTCCCGAATATCAGTTTGCGCGGTATCGACATGGGGCGAAGTTCCAAGGTCACGATCATGGAGGATGGCATTCTTGCCGCTCCCGCTCCATACTCGGCTCCTTCAGCATACTACAGCCCGACCTTGGAGCGGATGAGTGGGTTGGAGGTCGTTAAGGGATCGAGTCAGGTTAAGTACGGCCCACACACCACTGGAGGTGCCATTAATTACCTTTCAACTCCAATACCTGAGGAGATCACTACTTACTCAAAGGTTTATTATGGTGAGTATGATGAAATGGTCGGTCACATTTATCACGGTGGTAAAAAGGACACCGACTTGGGGAGGGTTGGATATCTTGTTGAGGGATATTACCGCAACACGGAAGGCTTTAAAGAATTGCAGGGAGTCAATGGTGAAACAGGCTTCACGCGCAGTGAGCCAATGCTCAAATTGTCATGGGAGCCCAACACTTCAAACTATCAATCATTTGAATTGAAACTGGGGAGTACTGATTTTGATGCCAACGAAACTTATCTGGGTATAACCGATGAAGATTTTAAGGCTAACCCATATTCCCGCTATGCTGCCACCCGTAACGATATGATTAACACCTATGCTTCCCGTGGGTATCTGCGTCACTTTGTTGAACTGGGAAGCAACGCTTCATTGAAAACCACTGCTTACTTCACCAAGTTCCACCGTAACTGGTTCAAGTTGGATAAGGTTGGCACTTTGGCCGATGGGAAAGCTGGGAAAAGCGCATATAAAGTTTGGAATAATAATGATTACCTAAGTGTAATCAAAGGCGAGAGTGCTGGATTCATAAGGCTCAAAGCCAATAATCGAGATTATTCAGCACAAGGCATTGAATCCATTTTGAATTATGATTTGGAGCTTGGTTCTTTGGAGAATGAAATTCAATTAGGCGTTCGTTTCCATAATGACGATATTGACCGCTACCAATGGTATCATAAATATGATCAAGGTGAATTAGGCGGTTGGTCATCGCCCGGTCCGGATGCTCCGAGTGGAGCAGCGGGCGATCGTCATCAAGAAACAGACGCTTGGTCCTTATATCTCGAGGATCGTGTTGCCATTAATGATAAACTATCTGTGATACCAGGTATTCGCTATGAGTTTTTGGATTTCTCATATGACCAGAACACGCGTACATCAGATAAATCACCTGCAAAAGGTTCTGGGGACATAGATGTTGTCACAGGAGGGTTGGGCCTTTCCTGCGATGTTTACGAAGGTTTGAATCTTTTTGGCGGGGTGTATCATGGGGCATCATTGCCTGGTCCACGTTCATATATTCGTAGTGGAGAGTCTCTTGATGAAGAAAGTTCTAACAGCTACGAGTTAGGATTTCGCTACCAAGATGAGGCTTTTGTAGCAACGGGTGCCTTGTTCTACTCGGATCTGGAAGACTTTATTGTGCCGGACAATCTGGGTACCGGTTTTGAGGAGTTTGAAGTTGGAGAAACGGTTGTTGTCGATAATGGCCCGAACGACGGAGAGATTACCGCGGTCGGTTTGGAACTGCAGGCAGGCTATGACTTCGGTGCTGCCAATGGAGCGAATTACAGTTTACCGGTGACCGTCGGTATCACATGGACCGAGGCTGAGTTTGATAGTGGTGCAAGTTCTGCCGATGGCGAAAGCATTTTCAGTGGTGCGAAGGACGGTAACACAGTTCCATACATACCAGAATTTCAACTCCATGTTGGAATTGGCCTTGGAATTGGTAAATTCCGTCTCGCATTGGACGGTACATATATCGATGAATCTTATGCATCAGGATTTAACGAAGGCGGCCCGTTTAACTATGCTGGCAAATACGATTCACGTTATGGGGAGGTGCCAAGCTATTTTGTATCTGATTTCTCGCTTCATTACTCGGTTACAGATAATACCAATCTGTTTGCAACCGCGCATAATGTGTTTGATGAAGAGTATGTTGTGGGTCGGTTGCCCCAGGGGGCACGCCCTGGGATGCCTCAGCAGTTACTGTTTGGCATTGAATCACAGTTTTGATGTATTAGTTCCTCCCGGCAATGAGCGGTTTCAGGCACGACGTGCCGTTCATCAGCCATTACTGCATCAACTGAGGATCACCCAACATTGGGTGATCCTTCTTGATTTGTTCGACAATGTGGGTGATTGCCGAGTGGCTCAATGAAATCGATTTTATTAAGATTTGTTCTATTGGTTTTTGTGGTTAGTCTGCCCGGTTGCCGTGTGACGGATTATGAAACCAAGGTTCAACCCGCTGAGCCGGTTTCCTTGGCATATCGGTTGAACGAGCCCGGTTTTAGCGTCGCGGCAACTGCCGAGTCTCCGCTCCACCGGGCTGTGAGGAAGGGGGGTGCCGATGGTGCCAAAAGAATCATGGCCTTGGGCTTGTCGGTTGATGCTCAAAATCAGTTTGGGGTCACGCCGCTACATATCGCCACGACTCAGGGACAAAATGATTTGGTGGCGTTGTTGCTGGGAAATGGAGCAAACCCGAACGGGGTGACTCACGCCATGCAGACAGCATTGCATTTCGCCGCCTTGCAAGGGAACGCCTCTGTTGCCGAGTTATTGATTGATCACGGTGCTGCCGTGAACTCCCTGGATCATAAACATTGGACGCCACTGGATTGTGCCATTTGGCGGGGAAGCGGGATTACATTCACCGATATTGACGGCAAAAAGGCATTGGCGCAGTTGCTGGCCAAAAAAGGAGGCCGAAGAGGGCACGAAATCTCGCCAGAGGATCACTGAATGACGGTTCGGTTGCCGTATTCAATCTCAAGGGCTGACCGCCAGGAGTTCGATCTCCTCCGTGCCGCTGATCAGCACGCCTTTTTCCTTGTAGCGCTTGAGCAGGAAATGCGTGGCGGTGGAGGTGACACCCTCGATGGTGGCGAGTTTTTCCGAAACGAACGAGGCGACATCGTGTAGGCTGTTGCCGTCAATAATCACCAGCACGTCGTAGCTGCCGGACATAAGGTAGCAGGAGTTGACTTCGTTGTACTTGGAGATGCGTTCGGCCAAGCGGTTGAACCCCCCGCCTCGCTCCGGCGTCAGCTTGACCTCGATGACCGCCTGCACGCCGTCGTGGCCAGTGGCCTCGTCGCTAAGGATTGCCTGATAGCCGAGGATGTCTCCGTCAGACTGAGCCCGGCGGATGTTTTCGCGAATTTCCTCCTCGGACAATTCCAGCATCCCGGCCAGGTCCGCGGTGGACAGGGCGGCGTTATCCCGAAGCAGCTTGAGCAGTGCGTCCATGGGGGTGACGATACCGCTTGGCCAGGCGCTTGGCAAAGCGCGAATATCAAAAGGCGTTCAATGCGGAGTTGTAATAGTTCATCCAAAACCGGATGACGATGAACGCCACCGCAATGACGACCGCGCCGTAAACCAGCCCGGTGGCCACCCCGGCCGCGCTCTTGAGATGGCGCGTGCCTTCCTCGTGGTATAGCTTTGCCAAGCGCTCCAATGAGTCGTCCAGTTGGCCAGAGACCTCGCCGCTGGCGTACAGGTCTCGGAAGGTTGTTGGCAAATCGTTGCGCAGTTTCAGCGCCTCTGACGGCAGCAGGCCGCGATCCAGTTCCGGCAGCCAGGCGCGGACGCTGGTTGCCAGCCAGGGCGAGCCGGAGGCGTTGGCGGCGTTCTCCCACGCCTCACGGATGTTGACACCGGCGTTGAGCAGGGCATACAGCGCGAACGACAGACGCGACAGTTTGAGTTCCTTCAGCGCCGGGCCGAACATCGGCACGCGGTGCCAAAGTTTCTCGAGCCAATAGCGCAGGGTAAACCCGCGGTTGGCCTGGCCTAGGTAAAGCAATAAAAAAACGGCGGCATACAACGCTCCCAAGGTGAGCAGCGATGAGAGAAACGCCCCGACAAATCCGACATCGCCACCGCCCAGCAAGCTGGCCCCGTATGAGATGAGGCCCGGCATCAGGATGATGAAGTGAAGGATGAACACCGGGTAGGCCAGCCGCATCAGCACATCGCGTATGAGCGCCGAGCGCTGGGCGTAATGGTCGGAGAGAATGCGGAAGGTGTCATCAAGCCTTCCTCCGGTTTCCCCGGCTTGGATCATCATTCGGTCGAACGTTGGCAGCCAGCTTTCCCGGCTCTCGAGTGATTCGGAAAACGTTTCGCCGGCGTTCAGTCGGTCAATGATTTCGCGTACATGCTGGCGATCGCGCTGGTTTGGAGGCGCGGTTTGCTGTAGCGACTGGGCCACGCCGATTCCGGCCTGCTGCAACGCGCCAAGCTGGTGATAAAACTCGGAGCGGGCCCGGAAGCTGCGCGGGGTCTCAATCAGGGAGGCCATGTCCTCCCGGGAAGCAGAACGCGATCAGGCGTGGTTGTCGAGCATGGCTTGCAGGTCGGCCTTGCTCCGCGCGCCCACAGCCTGCTCCACGACCTGGCCGCCCTTGAAGACGAGCAGGGTGGGGATGGACTGCACGTTGTACTGGACTGCCAGTTGTTGGTGCTCGTCGATGTTGAGCTTACCGATGGTTGCCTTGCCGTCGTTTTCGTCGGCGAGTTGATCGATCATCGGGCCGATCATTTTGCATGGGCCACACCATTCAGCCCAGAAATCGACCAGCACGGGATTGGCGGACTGGATCACCTCGGCGTCGAAGTTGTCCGCAGTCAGGGTAACGACATTGTCGGAAGCCATTTTGAAATTGGATAAAGCGGCGACCTAGAACATGCCACCGAGATTGGCAAGGAATGCCGCGAGGCCAACTGCGGCCAATGCGGCAACGGCGGCAGCAGCAGTGTCTACCGGGTTGTCCGCAGGAGCGGCCTTCTTGACTCGGGCTTTTTTCCGCTTGGGCGCGGCTGCCTCGACGGCTTCCTCCTCCACAGGGGCCGCGGCCTGTTCCTCTGCCACGGCAGGTGGGGCCTCCTCCTTCTTTTCCGCGGTGGCAGGAGGCTTGGCGATCCCGACGCCTGACGCCGCCGTCTTGGGCGGAACCGGGATCTTGATAGTGGAGGACGCTTTGCTGCCCTCGGTCGCCGCAGCGGGAGGCACGGAAATCTTGATGGTTGGTGAGGCGGCCGGCTTCGGCGGCAGGCTGATGCGCACTGTTTGTTTCTTGGATTCTTGCGAACCGCCGGCGGCAGGTGGTTGGGTGGTTTCTTCAGGCATCGTTCAGAAATTCAAATGCCGGGGATCGTATGGCCGCGTCGCCTCTGTGTCAAATGCATAAAATACGGCCAATCGCTTGGCCAAGGGCGTCTCCGATCCCGGTTGGGCTGTAAGCCGAATTCTGTCTACGCGACCGGGCAAGCCGGACGCGGAGAGGGTCATTTATCTTGTGCGACCCAACCCGGAGCCTCCATGGGACGGGCCGTCCCGGGCTCCCTATTTGGTCTTGCTCCCGATGGGGTTTACCGTGCCCCCTCGATTACTCTCGGGGCGGTGGGCTCTTACCCCACCTTTTCACCCTTACCCGGCAAGCCGGGCGGTTTGTTTTCTGCTGCACTGGCCGTCGGCGACGCCTTGAAGCGCCGTCTCCCGCGTGTATCCCGCCCTAGGGGGCGGGTTACGCGGCATCGCACCCTGCGGAGTTCGGACTTTCCTCCCCCGGCAAGCCAGAGGCGACCCTCCGCCCTACCGGGATCGAAGAACACCGCGAGGCTAACTCCGCGCCCTGCCATAAACAAGCCGCTTGGTTAAGGGGATTGACTTTGAGCAGCCTTGCGAAAGAATCGGCGAGGCCCGAAGGAGGCACAACACAAAAAACATCATGGCAATTGAAATCGGAACCAAGGCACCGGATTTTGCGTTGAAATCGAAAAGCACCGGTGACGTCACTAACATCACTCTAAGCAGTAACTTTGGCAGCAAAAACACCGTGCTGCTGTTTGTCCCGCTCGCATTCACAGGCGTGTGTACCGGCGAGTTGTGCGACATCACCGCAGGTCTCGGCGCGTATACCGACTTGAACGCAGATGTGATCGGCATCAGCGTGGACAGCCCGTTTGCGCAGGAGGCGTGGGCGCAGAAGGAGGGCATCGGTATCACGCTGGCGAGCGACCTGAATAAGTCGGTTGCAGCCGACTACGGCGTGTTGCTCGACGACCTGATGGGTCTCGGCTCTGTCTCCGCCCGTGCGGCATTCGTCATCGACAAGGAAGGCGTGGTGCAGTATAGCGAGCAAACGCCGACCCCGAAGGATCTCCCGAATTTCGACGCGATCAAGGAGACCTTGGCCAAGCTGCAATAGGTGATACCCCCCCCTTTTTGGCGAACGGCAGCCGGCAACACGGCAGCCGTTTTTGTTTGGCCATTTGCGTCTGGCTGGGGTGGAATCCGCGCGAACGATGGTAGCCGCCTTCAAAACAATTCTTCACGGTTTCCTGATCGGGGTGGCGAGCATCATCCCGGGCGTAAGCGGCGGGAGCATGGCGCTTGCGCTTGGTATCTATGAGCGCCTCATTGCCGCGGTCGGCAACATTGCCTTTGGCACTCTGTCGGTCGTGTTCGAAGTTGCTACATTTCGGGACGGCGCAAGGGAGCGGTTCCGCGCAGAGTGGCGCCGGATCGATGGGTCTTTTCTCACTTGGATAGCAGCCGGTGGGGCTGTTGCAGTGGTGGTGTTTTCACAGGTTATGGTGTGGCTGATCGAGAAGTGGCACGACCCGACTTACGGGTTTTTTTGTGGGCTGATTTTGGTGTCGATCTGGATACCACTGAATATGATTCGCCGATTTGGGGCGATTGAGGGGCTGAGTGCGCTGGCTGCGCTCGGCTTGGTCTTGGTGCTTACGTTCTCGGTGGATGCTGAGCAGCAACTCGAGGATGCTAACCGCAAACTCGAGATGAAACGGGCCAGCATTGAACAGACCACCGCATCGCAAGTTGGCCAAGCGGACGCGGGTCGGATGGTGTTTCTCGTGTTGTGCGGCACGATCGCGATTTCCGCGATGGTGCTGCCGGGAGTCAGTGGGTCATTCATCATGATCCTGATGGGCGTCTACTTTGACGTGTTGCAGGCGGTTAATGATCGAGATCCGGTGATCATTGGACTGTTCGTGAGCGGTTGTGTTCTGGGCTTGCTCCTTTTCACGCGCTTGCTCAAGCGCCTGCTGGCCACATTTCACGATGCCACGATTGCCTTCCTGACCGGCCTGATGGCTGGATCGTTAGTTGGTTTGTGGCCATTCCGGCATTTCAAAACCGTCGGCGATGTGAACGTCGGCCTCGAGCGGGTTGACTTCGGCTGGATCATCCCGCCCATCGACGCCAACACCCTGTGGACCATTCTCGCCTTCCTAATTGGCTCTGGTTTGGTCGTTGTGTTCATTAAGCACGATCAAGCTGAGGCAGAAAAAAAGGGCGGCTGAGGGCCGCCCTAAAATTGTTTTGTCCGGCTTGGCTTATCGGAAGTTGATCTGGCTCTCGTGCATCTCGTTTTCGCACGGCTGGTTGGTCGGGGCATCGGTCTCGCGCTCAGTCTCCACAACGATATTGTTTGCCAGCATGTATGCCTCGACCTCCTCGCCACTGACATCGGCCAGCATGTGGCCGTCGATCTCCACGCACGGCTGAAGCATCTGCCCGGTTTTCTGGATCATCTCCTGGCGCTGTTCCGGGTTGTTGATGATGTCGCGATCCTCGAATGGCAGGTCGTATTTGCGCATCACGGCGCGTACACCATTGCTCCAGCCGCAGGACGGTTTCATGTACGTGATTATTGTTGGTTTCTCCATTTTATTTCCTAATAATGCACAAACAGATTGCCTTGACGGGGTTGTTTGGCAAGTTTTTTCCACCAGATGTTGCGCCGAATACTCATCGTTCCGGATAAATTCAAAGGCTCGCTGTCGGCCGTTGAGGCGGCCGGGGCGATCGCGCGCGGCTGGGCGGCGGCCTGTCCCGGTGACAGGTTGGTGCTGTTGCCGATGAGTGATGGCGGGGACGGCTTCGGCCCAGTGATGGCGAAGGCGCTTGGTCTGAAAGAGCGGCTAATCGGGGGCATCGACGCGGCAGGCCAAGCGCGGAAGGTGGGCTTGTGGCTCGACGCTGAGTCTGGCCAGGCGGTGGTGGAGACAGCACAATCCAACGGCCTGGCGATGCTGTCGCAGGGGCGGTTTCATCCATTTGACCTGGACACGCGCGGGGTGGGGGCACTGCTGTTGGCGGCTGGCCAAGCGGGAGCGACGAGCTGCCTTGCGGGTATCGGGGGCAGCGCGACGAACGATGGCGGGTTCGGCCTGGCGCGGTCGCTTGGCTGGGTGTTTCGCGATGAGTCGGGCAGCGCGATCGAGGAGTGGACCGGGCTTGGCGGTTTGGTCGCGATCGAGCCGCCAGCTAGCCGAGCTTGGCCAAGCGTGACGGTGGCCAGTGATGTTCGGAATCCCTTGCTCGGGGTCGATGGCGCTACGCGCGTTTATGGGCCGCAGAAAGGCATGCGACCGAAGGATTTTGTCAAGGCCGAGGGCTGCCTTGGTCGCTTGGCCAAGGTTGCTGCCAAGATGCTCGGGGTCGATTTTTCGGTAACACCCGGTGCCGGGGCAGCGGGAGGCCTTGGCTTTGGCTTGATGGCGTTTGCTGGGGCGTCGATCGATCCCGGCTTTGACGTGTTTGCTGAAGCGACCGGCTTGGAGGCACACATTGCGGAGGCAGATTTTGTGGTAACAGCGGAGGGGAGTATCGACAAGCAGACACTAATGGGGAAGGGGACGGGCCAAGTCGCGACGCTTTGCCGGCGACTCGGCAAGCCTTGCATCGGTTTGGCTGGCCAGTTGGCGCTTGGCCCGGCACCGGTCGATCCGGGGGATCAGCTGTTTTGGCGTTTGGCAGCGATGGTGCCGGACTTGGCCAGCGAGCCGGCGGCAATGGCCAATCCCGTGATTTATCTAGAAAACTTGGCAAAGCAAGAAGCATTGCTGATCAATTCGGCAGATGGATAAGTTAAGCTAATGTAGTTCATTAGCCATTAAAATATTGCTTCAGCGAGTTGGGTGTGGGATGCTGCCCGGCCTTTTGTACGGCCGTTTACGCTCAAAGTAGGGTAAGCGGCTTTTGTCTGGGAAAGGAAAACGGGCTGATTTCGTTTTTTTTTCCAGTTTTTTTTGGTTTTGAACCGAATGAGTGACCAAGTCTATCCAATAGGATTTCCCCAAAAGCAAGGCCTGTACGATCCAGCCAACGAGAAGGACAGCTGCGGAGTGGGGTTCGTAGCCAATGTGAAGGGGGCACCGAGCCACCAGATCGTTCTAGATGCGATCCAGATGCTCAAGAACATGGACCACCGCGGTGCCTGCGGCTGCGAGCCAAATACCGGTGATGGCAGTGGCATCCTGACCGGCCTGCCGTGGAGCTTTCTCGAGAAGGTCGCTCGCGAGGAAATGGGCGTGGAGTTGCCGGCCAAGGGGCGCTTCGGAGCTGGGCTGGTTTTTCTTCCTCGGAAAGAGGACGAACGCGCGAATTGCATCACCGCCGTGGAGACCATCATTGCCGAGCAGGGGCAGACCTGCCTCGGCTGGCGCGAGGTGCCGGTGCAAGCGGACAAGGCCGACGTAGGCCCAAGCGCGCGGGCCGCCGAGCCGCATATCATGCAACTCTTTATCGGCTCGGCCGACGGCGTGGAGGGCGACGACTTTGAGCGCCAGCTTTACGTCATCCGCAAACGCGCCAGCCATCAACTGCGTTTCGACGCATCTCTTGAGCAGGCCTTGCTGTTTTACATCTGCAGCCTGTCCACCAAGGTGATGATTTACAAGGGGATGCTCACCACCGAGCAGTTGTTAACGTACTTTGCCGATCTCTCCAACCCCGATTTTCAGACGCACCTTGCAATGGTACACTCGCGTTTTTCCACTAACACATTCCCGAGTTGGGATCGCGCGCAGCCGTTTCGGTTCATGAGCCACAACGGCGAGATTAACACGCTGCGCGGCAACATCAACGCCATGCGAGCGCGTGAGGGCACGCTGCAAAGCGACCTATTCCAGGAGGACCTGCAAAAGCTCTACCCCATCATGGAGCCGGAATGTTCCGACTCGGGCAACTTCGACAACGCGCTCGAGTTTCTGCTGATGAGCGGCCGCTCGCTGCAGGAGTCGGTACTGCTGATGGTGCCCGAGGCATGGCAGAAGCACCGGCAAATGCCCCAGACCAAGCGTGATTTTTACGAGTACAACTCCTGTCTCATGGAGCCTTGGGATGGGCCGGCATCCATCGCCTTTACCGACGGCAAATACATCGGTGCGGTGCTCGACCGCAACGGCCTGCGCCCGAGCCGCTATTATTTGACGCATGACGACCGCGTGATCATGGCCAGTGAGGTGGGCGTGATTCCCGTTGACCCCGCCAACGTCAAGGCCAAGGGCCGTTTGCAGCCGGGCCGGATGTTTCTCATCGATTTTGAGAAAGGGACGATGGTCCCCGATGAGGAGATCAAGGCAGACTTCTCCACCCGCAGGCCTTACGGCGAATGGCTGCGCAATCAGCGTATCGAGCTGGACGACATTGCCGCCACAGGCGAGGCGCACGGCTTGGCCGAGGACACGCTCCGACAGCGCATGCAGGCCTTCGGGTTCACCACCGAGACGATGCAGTTCATGTTGCTGCCGCTCATCCATGAGTTGCGCGACCCGGTTGGCTCAATGGGCAACGACGCCTCGCTGGCCTGCCTCAGTGACCAGCCGCGGATGCTTTACGATTATTTCCGCCAACTCTTCGCGCAGGTCACCAATCCTGCCATCGACTCCATTCGCGAGGAGGTCATCATGTCACTGGAATGTTACATTGGCCCCGAGAAAAACCTCGTTGACACCACCGAGGCTCATTGCCAGCGCCTGCGACTGCCGCATCCCATTCTCACCAATGGGGAGATTCATGCGCTTAAGGGCATGGATTATCGCGGCTGGCGTTCGAGGGAAATCGACATCACTTTCCCCAAGGTCGATGGGCCTGCCGGCGCGGCGAAGGCGCTGGAGCGCATCTGTGCCGAGGTCGCGCAGGCCATTGCCGATGGCTACAGCCTCGCCATCCTTTCCGACCGCGCCATCTCCGCCGACCGTGTGCCGTTGAGTACGCTTATGGCCACCGGTGCGGTGCATCATCACTTGGTGGAAAAAGCGCTGCGCACACAGATCGGCTTGGTGCTCGAAACCGGCGAGGCACGCGAGGTGCATCACCATTGCCTGCTTGTTGGCTACGGCGCGGATGCGATCAACCCGTACCTCGCCTTCGAGTCGCTTTGGCAGGCGCGCCGCGACGGCCTGGTAGATGAAGGGAGATTTTCAGATGATGCATCCATCGTGGTCGCCTACCGCAAGGGCGTGGCCAAGGGCATGCTCAAGGTGATGGCCAAGATGGGCATCTCCACGCTGCACTCTTATAAGGGCGCGCAGATTTTCGAGGCCGTTGGCCTGCGGGATGACGTGATCGACCGCTGCTTCGCCGGCACAGCCAGCCGCGTGCAGGGAGTGAACCTCGACGAGCTTGTCGAGGAAATGTTGCGTCGCCATGGGCGGGGTTTTCCCCAGCGCGCCGAGGACGAAACCGTGTCATTGCCCAACCCCGGTGAATACCACTGGCGTGCCGAGGGCGAAAAGCACATGTGGAACCCGCAATCCATCGCTGCGTTGCAAACCGCCGCGCGCACGAACAATTACGAAACGTACCAGCAGTTTTCCAACCACATAAACGGCGACACCAGGGCGCGTTGTGCTTTGCGTGGCTTGATGGAGTTCAAGGAGGGCGTCAACGATGGGCCAATCCCGATCGACGACGTCGAGCCGGCCAGCGAGATCGTGAAGCGTTTCTGCACCGGAGCGATGAGTTTCGGCTCCATCTCAGCCGAGGCTCACGAGGGACTTGCCATTGCGATGAATCGCGTTGGCGGCAAGAGCAACACCGGCGAGGGCGGGGAGGACCCGGAACGATTCAATCCGTTACCCAACGGTGATTCCAAGCGGTCGGCCATCAAGCAGGTTGCCTCGGGGCGATTCGGCGTGACGATCTGGTACCTCACCAACGCCGACGAGTTGCAGATCAAGGTTTCCCAGGGTGCCAAGCCGGGCGAGGGCGGCGAGTTGCCCGGGCGCAAGGTGGATGAGAACATCGCGCGCATTCGCTACTCTACGCCCGGAGTGGGCCTGATCAGCCCGCCACCGCACCACGACATTTATTCCATCGAGGATCTGGCTCAGCTAATTCATGATCTCAAGAATGCCAACCGCGCTGCTCGTGTCAGCGTGAAGCTCGTGTCGGAGGTGGGCGTGGGCACCATCGCCGCCGGAGTTGCCAAGGCGCATTCGGATCACATTTTGATTTCCGGTGCCTCTGGTGGGACTGGTGCCTCGCCGCTTACCAGCATCAAGCACGCCGGCTTGCCGTGGGAACTGGGCATCGCCGAGACGCACCAGACGCTGGTGCTCAACGACCTGCGCAGTCGCGTGGTGCTCCAGACCGACGGCGGCCTCAAGACCGGGCGTGACGTGGTGATCGCCGCATTGCTCGGTGCAGAGGAGATGGGATTCTCCACCGCGCCGCTCATCACCATGGGCTGCATCATGATGCGCAAGTGCCACCTCAACACCTGCCCTGTCGGCATCGCCACCCAGAATCCCGAATTGCGGGAAAAGTTCAGCGGTTCGCCGGAGTACGTGGTTAATTACCTGTTTATGGTTGCTGAGGAGGCACGGCAACTCATGGCGCAGCTCGGTTTTCGGACCGTCAACGAAATGATCGGCCGCGTGGATGCGCTCGAGATGCAAAAGGCTATCGACCACTGGAAAGCCGATGGCATTGACTTGAGTTCCGTTCTGACGCCGATCGAGAAACCGCACGCGGACGTCGGCACCTACTGCACGCAGGTGCAGGATCACGGCCTTGAGTACGCGCTGGACAACGAGCTACTCCGCTTGGCCAAGTGCGCCGTCGACGCCGGCGAAGCCGTCAAGATCAAGCTGCCGATTATCAACACTAACCGCACAGTCGGGACCATTCTGAGCAATGAGCTGGCCAAGGCGCACGGCGAGGAGTTGCTGCCTGAAGACACGGTGCGCATCAAGTTCACCGGTTCCGCTGGCCAAAGCCTCGGCGCGTTTTTGGCCAAGGGTGTGAGCATCGAGTTGGAGGGCGATGCCAACGATTACGTTGGAAAGGGATTGTCCGGCGGCAAGTTGACGATTTATCCGCCGAAGGTTTCCACTTTTGCGCCGGAAGAAAACATCCTCGTCGGCAACGTCTGTCTTTACGGCGCCACTGGTGGCAAGGCGTTTTTCCGCGGTCGCGCCGCCGAGCGGTTCTGCGTTCGCAACAGCGGCGCGAATGCGGTTATCGAGGGCGTCGGCGATCACGGCTGCGAATACATGACGGGCGGACGTGCTGTGATCCTCGGTCCCACCGGCCGCAACTTCGCAGCCGGCATGTCGGGTGGCGTGGCCTATATTTGGGATCCCGATGGCGAGTTCGCGCCCAATTGCAACATGGAGATGGTGGAGCTTGAGTCGGTGGAGGACGCCGAGGACATCGCCGAGTTGCAAAGCCTCATCAAGGAACATGCCGAGCGCACAGGTTCTACCGTGGCTGCCGGAGTGCTCGACAACTGGGAGAATGCGCTTGGTCAGTTTGTGAAAGTGATGCCCACCGACTACAAGCGTGTGCTTGCCGAACGCAAGCAACGTGAACAGGAAATGGTTGCCTAACCAATTTTTTCAATGGGAAAACCAACCGGATTTATGGAGTTCGAGCGCGAGGCGGTGCCGTACCGCGATCCGCTCGAGCGCATTAACGATTACAAGGAAATCAACACCAATCCCAGTGAGACACATCTGCAGACACAGGGTGCGCGCTGCATGGATTGCGGCGTGCCGTTTTGCCAGTCTGGTTCCGGCTGTCCGGTGGATAACCTGATCCCCGAGTGGAATCATCTCGTCTACCAAAACCGATGGCGCGAAGCCATCGATCGGCTGCACAAGACGAACAACTTCCCGGAGTTTACCGGCCGTGTGTGTCCTGCGCCGTGCGAGGGTGCGTGCGTGCTTGGCATCACCAACCCGCCGGTCACTATCAAGAACATAGAAAACACGATCATAGATCGTGCTTTCAACGAAGGCTGGGTGAGCGCCGAGCCTCCCGCTGAGCGTACCGGTAAAAAGATTGCCATCGTCGGCTCTGGCCCCGCCGGCTTAGCTGCGGCGGATCAGCTCAACAAGGCCGGCCACTCGGTGACGGTTTACGAGCGCGCCGACCGCATTGGCGGCCTGCTGATGTATGGCATTCCGAACATGAAACTCGACAAGAATGTCGTCGAGCGCCGCATCAGTTTAATGCGCGAAGCTGGCGTGGAGTTTGTCACCTGCGCCCACGTTGGCAAAAAGGAAGAGTTTGCCTCCGGCCACATGACGCAGATCATGGAGGAACGCGGCTGCGAAATGCAGTTCATCGACCCGAACGATTTGCTGAAGGAAAACGATGCGCTGTTGATGGCGACCGGCGCGACCAAGCCGTTTGATCCCACCGGCCGCAACTCCGGCCGTGACCTCGACGGCATTCAGTTCGCGATGGATTTTCTTACCCGCAATACCAAGAGCCTGCTTGATTCCAATCTCGAGGATGAGTCGTACACGTCCGCCAAGGACAAAAATGTCATTGTGATCGGCGGCGGCGACACCGGGGCGGACTGCATTGGCACGTCGCTGCGGCATGGCTGCAAGAGCGTGGTGAACTTTGAACTGCTCGACAAGCCGCCCGACGAGCGCGCCGCGAACAACCCGTGGCCGCAATGGCCCCGCGTCTATCGGCTCGACTATTCGCATGAGGAAAACAAGGCTAAGCACGGTGACGACCCCCGCGCGTACCACGTTCTTGCCAAGGAGTTTATCGGCGACGACAACGGCCAAGTGAAGGCCGTAAAGACCGTCGAGGTCGACTGGGCCAAGCCGGCTGAGAGTGGTGCACCGTTTCGCGAAGTGGAAGGCTCCGAGAAGGAATGGCCGGCCGACCTCGTGCTGTTGGCCACCGGCTTTGTCGGCCCGGAATTGGAAGTGGGCGAAATGCTTGGCCTGAAGACGCAAAACCCGCGTGGCAACTGGCAAACCTTTGTCGGCGAGCACGGGGAGTTCACCACCAACATTGACGGCATCTTTGTCGCAGGTGATTGTCGCCGCGGCCAATCGCTTGTGGTGTGGGCTATCAACGAGGGCCGCGGCGCTGCCCGCACCATCGATCAATACCTCACCGGCTCCAGCCTGTTGCCTGCCCCCGGGGTCACTCAAGGCAGCGCGCTCGCAGGCGCGTGAGTTTATGGGCTTGAATGGCCTTCGACATTTGGTAGCGTCCCGACTCTTTCGGTGGGGGGAGACTAACCAATCGCCATACCACCAGGATCAAGCTAGGTAACCTCGGGTGGAGCTCTTGGTTTTATTTTTGAAATCGTGTTAATAGGAATACCAAAAGAAGTTGCGGCCGGTGAGTGCCGCGTCGCCGCCGCACCGGAGAACGTAGCCAAGTTCATCAAGCTTGGCTTCGAGGTATCGATTGAGGCTGGTGCGGGCCAAGCGGCCAAGTTTCCCGATGCGCTCTACGAGCAATCCGGTGCGACTGTGTTGTCCGCCGCGGAGGTCTGGGACAAGGCCGATATCCTGCTCAAGATTCGCCCGCCACAGGATAGTGAAGTTGAGCTCGCCCGTGAGGGGGCGACGTTGATCAGCCTCATCCAGCCGGCGCAAAACGGCGACCTGCTCGAGCGCCTGGCCAAGCGCGGGGTCAACGCCATCGCGATGGACGCCGTGCCACGCATCTCCCGGGCGCAATCGATGGACGCGCTTAGCTCAATGGCCAACATCGCTGGGTACCGCGCGATGGTCGAGGCTGCCGGTGAGTTTGGACGATTTTTCACCGGCCAGATCACCGCCGCCGGTCGTGTGCCTCCCGCCAAGGTGTTGGTCATCGGCGCCGGTGTCGCCGGGTTGTCGGCCATCGGGACGGCAGTCAAGCTGGGTGCCATCGTGCGTGCCTTCGACACTCGGCCCGCCGTCAAGGACGAGGTTGGGAGCATGGGCGCGGAGTTCCTCGAACTGGAGTTCGAGGAAGATGGCACCGGCGAGGGCGGTTACGCCAAGGTGATGAGCAAGGAGTTCATTGAGGCGGAGATGAAGCTGTTCGCTGAGCAGGCGGCCGAGGTGGACATCATTGTCACCACGGCGATGATCCCCGGCAAAAAATCCCCCGTCCTCATCACCGGGGAGATGGTCCGCGGCATGAAGGAGGGCTCTGTAATCGTGGATCTCGCAGCCGAGGGCGGCGGAAATTGTGAATTGACCCGCCCTAACGAGAAGGTGGTCGAGCATGGCGTGACAATCCTTGGTTACACCGATCTGCCCAGCCGGTTGCCGACCCAGGCCAGCACCCTGTACGGAAACAACCTGGTAAAGTTGCTTGGTCTGCTTGGTGGTGGTGAAGAGTTCAAGCTGGATTTCGAGGATGAAATTGTCCGTGGCGCGACCGTGGTTCGCGATGGCGAAATCACCTGGCCGCCCCCACAAACGGCTGCACCCTCGCCACCCCCCAAACCGAAGCCGGCCGCGGTCCTGCCACAGGAAGACGGGGAGGCCAAGGGCGGGTCGACGCTCTCTGGGGTGTTGTTGGGTTTTGCCTGCCTGTTGTTGCTTGCGTTGGGCTGGGGAAGCGGCTCCGAGTTCCTCGACCAGTTGACTGTGTTTACCCTGTCGTGTTTCGTCGGGTATATGGTCGTCTGGAATGTCACTCCGGCGTTACATACCCCGCTCATGAGTGTGACCAACGCCATCAGCGGCATCATCGTCCTTGGCGGGATGTTGTTCATCTCGAGTGGCAACCAGGCGGTGCAGATCCTGTCTGGCGTAGCGGTACTGATCGCCACGATTAACGTTGCGGGCGGATTCCTCGTCACCCAGCGTATGCTCAAAATGTTCCGCAAATGATCACGCTTGCTGCAACAGAATCGGCTGCCAACGAATATCAGGGCCTGATGGCCATGGCCTATCTCGTGGCTGGGCTATTGTTCGTGCTGAGCCTCGGTGGCCTCTCCAGGCAGGAGACGGCCAAGCGCGGCAATATATATGGCATCATCGGCATGACGATTGCCATTGCGGCGACGCTGCTCTCCGGCATCACGAACTTTGCTTGGCTGATCCCGCTGATGATTTTTGGCGCGTTGATCGGCATGGCATTGGCCAAGCGCGTGGAGATGACCTCCATGCCGGAGCTGGTCGCCATTCTGCACAGCTTCGTCGGTCTGGCGGCGGTACTCGTTGGATTGGCCAGCTACATCAATCATGGGGACAAAGCCCATGAAATCGTTCATCAAATTGAAATTCTGTTGGGCGTTTTCATCGGTGGCGTGACATTCACTGGCTCGATCGTCGCCTTCGGCAAGCTTCGCGGCTCGATTGGGAGCAAGCCCCTGCTGCTGCCGGGTCGCCACTTGGCCAACCTGGTCATGGTGCTCGCCTGCATCTGGCCATTGGGCGTGAAGTTCATTGGGGCAGATGGGACGGGCGGGTTAATCGCGCTGATCATCGTCACGGTGATCTCCTTTATACTTGGCGTGCACCTTATCATGGCCATCGGCGGCGCCGATATGCCGGTGGTGGTCTCGATGCTCAATAGTTACTCCGGCTGGGCGGCCGCGGCGTCCGGTTTCATGCTCGACAACAACCTACTGATCATCACCGGCGCGCTCGTCGGCAGCAGCGGCGCGATCCTAAGTTACATCATGTGTCGCGCGATGAACCGCAGTTTAGCCAACGTCATCTTCGGTGGATTCGGTACCACGGCCGGGACAACCCCGGCGGGTGGTGAGGAACAGGGAACTGTCACAGAGACCAGCGCCGAGGAGGTAGCAGGCATGATGAACGACGCCGGTAGTGTGGTATTCGTGCCGGGCTACGGTATGGCCGTCGCACAGGCGCAGCATGTGATTCAGGAGATTTCCGATACTCTCCGTGGCAAGGGTGTCGACGTGCGGTTTGCAATCCACCCAGTCGCCGGCCGGTTGCCCGGTCACATGAACGTTCTGCTTGCCGAGGCGCGTGTCCCGTACGACATCGTGTTTGAGATGGACGAGATCAACGAGGATCTGCCGGAGACAGACCTGGTCGTCGTGGTTGGCGCGAATGACATCGTTAACCCTTCTGCGCTGGAGGATGCCGGAAGCCCCATCGCCGGTATGCCGGTGATCGAGGCATGGAATGCCCGGACGGTCGTCGCACTGAAGCGAAGCATGGCGGCCGGCTATTCCGGAGTGGAGAACCCGCTCTACTTCCGCGACAACACTCGCATGCTTTTCGGCGATGCCAAGGAAACCCTCACCGCCGTTTCCGAAAACCTGAACTGATCAGTTTTCCACTCGGCCAAGCGGGACGATTAGTTTTGCAGCAAGCCAAGCAGGGGTTCCGGCCAGAGGCCAAGCGCTACGATGATGGCGGCTAAGGCGAAGATAGAAATCCTGTCGGCAATCCCAACTGGTACCTGCTTGGCTTCACCGTCTTCATCTGTGACGACGAGGAAGGCTTTTAGTACTCGTAGATAGTAGTAAAGCGAGACGACGCTCATCATGAGGGCGAATGCGATTAGCCAGTAAAACCCTTGATCTAAAGATGCGGCTTCCGGTAGCGCGCTGATTGCGGCAAGGAAGAGATAGAATTTGCCGAGGAACCCGGCGAGGGGAGGAATGCCGGCCATAGAGAGGAGGAAGATCATGAACGCGATGGACAACCCTGGTATCGCTTTCCAGCAGCCGTTGAAGTCGCTGATCTCAGCATCTCGGCCCAGCCGATCTGCTAAAACGGAGATCACAGCAAAGGCACCAAGGCTGGCAATGGAGTATACCAAAATATAGAACAACACCGATTGATTTCCGTTGGCTTTATCTGTAATAGGTGAGTCAAAAGCCAAAACACCTACCAGAAGATAACCGGCATTGGCGATTGCGCTGTAGGCGAGCAGGCGCTTGAGGTTGGTTTGACGCAGTGCTCCGAGGTTGCCGACCAACATGCTGGCAACGGCGAGTGCGGCCAGTGCAAGAACGAGCGCTTTCTTCAACTCAGGGGAGTTCGCCACCGGCTGCAATAGCACCAGCAGCAGGGCAGCGGCAGCGATTTTCGATCCGCTTCCGATCCACCCGGCGACTGGCGTGGGTGCGGCCTGATAGACGTCAGGTGCCCACAGATGAAAGGGTGCCAGCGCCAGTTTGAATCCCAGCCCGACAAAAATCAGAAGATAGGCGGCGATTAACAGGCTGGTGGATTCGAGTTGGGGCAGATTGGCCAAATTAAGTTCGCCGGTAGCTCCGTAAAGGTAGCTCAATCCGAACAACAAGAACCCGGAAGAGACCGCGCCGAAAGTCAGATATTTTAAAGCTGCCTCGCCGGAGGCCGCACGCGATTGATTGAGTGCGGTCATCGCATAAAGGCTCAGACTAACCAGTTCCAGCGCCACGAAGGCGCCCAGCAGATTTTGGCTCGTCACGACAAAGCCCATCCCCAGCGTCGCGAGCAGGATCAGCGCGAAGTATTCGCTGGCATGGGTCGTGACGAGATCGCGCTTGGCCAAGGGCAACACTGCCAAGGCAAGCGCGAAGAGGGCAGTCTTTAGCGTGAGTGTGTTGGTGGTCAGTTTGAGTTGTCCCGCTGTGGCCGCTGCATCCATGACGCACATTTTACCGCACGCCTGTAGCACGGCCATTACCAGTCCAGCGAATAGGCCAAGCGCCGAGATGCGGTAGGCGGTTTCGTAGCGCTTAGCCAAGGCTGCGCCGCGAAGTCTTGAGTAGTCCACCCCCAACGCTGCGAACAAGGCCACCACCACGACCAAGTCGGGTAGAAGCGTCAATAGCAGTTTTTGAAAATCCAAATCCATACAGTCAGGTCAGTTGGCAAACGGCTTCAGCAGCAGTTCAAGGCTGGGAGTGATTTTATCCGTCAAAATCCATGGGCAGATGCCGATCAATAGTGAGGCTCCGAGCAGGATGGTGATGCCGACTTTCTCGGGGATTGTCATCGCGGGGTAGGGCGTCTCCACCTTGGGTGCGTCGCCGGTTTTGCGTTCGCGGAAGAAGGCCTCGTGAATTTTCACCAACGTGTAGCCGAAAGTCATCAGGATGCCGAAACCGGCCCCGATCAAAATCCAGCCGGAGAGCGACTCCCAGACGCCAATCAGGACGTAAAGTTCGGAGATGAACCCGCTGAACCCGGGCAAGCCCATTGAGGCTAGGGCGGCGGCGACGAACACCCAGGCGATGCCCGGCATGCGGTCGATCAAGTGGTGCAACTCGTCTAGCATGCGTGTCTTGGTACGTGTGTAGATCACAGTCCCGACAATCGCGAAGAGCAGGGCGCCAATAACGCCGTGGGAGAACATTTGCAGCACGGCGCCGGTCAGGCCGATCTCGTTTAGCGTGGCCAGTCCAAGCAGGACAAAGCCCATGTGGCTGACACTCGAGTAGCCGATTACGAACTTGAAGTCGTCCTGCTTGAGCGCTACAAACGCACCGTAAACGATGTTAATGATGGCAAAGATCCCTATGCATGTGGCCCATTCTTGGGCCCCCTCCGGCAACAGTCCGACAGCCACGCGCAGACAGCCGTAAGCGCCAAGTTTCATCACCACGCCAGCCAGCAGCATGGAGGTTGCCGTGGGTGCTGCAACATGGCCGGTCGGCGCCCAAGTGTGGAACGGCCACATGCCGGCCAGGATGGCAAAGCCGAGGAAGAGCAGAGGGAAAATCCAGGTTTGCGCCTCGGCGGCGACTTCTCCCTTCTGCAATTCAAGCAGGTTGAATGATTTAATTGCTCCATCGGCATCCTTGGTTAGGAAAAAAATGGCGATTATCCCGAGCAGAACCAGCGCGCTGCCGCCGAAGGAGTAGAGCACCAGTTTCATCGCTGCGAATTGACGACGGACTCCACCCCAGATGGCGATTAGGAAATACTTGGGCACCACCGCGATCTCGTAAAAAACAAAAAGGAGGAACAAATCGAGGGACAGGAAGACGCCGTAAACCCCTCCGATCAGTGCGAAGTAATAGGCGTAAAATTGGTTGGCTCGGTTATCGAGATCCCAGCTGAAAAGCACGCCGCATATGGCAACCAGACCAGTTACAAGAAGCAGCGGTAGGCTGATCCCGTCATAGCCGGTGATGAAGGATATACCTAGAGTGGGTATCCAATTTTCAGCTTCGCCAAGTATGTGCTGAAATTTCCCATCGGTAATGTCGAAATAACAAACCATCGACACCGCAAACCCTGCTACCGCCGTGGCAAGTGCAACCCAGCGGATTCGCTGGTGGGCACTTGCGGGCATGAATCCGCAGAGCAGCGCGCCGATGAAACTCAATATGACGGTGAGCAGTGCGGTCATGTCAGGGAATCAATTGGCTGAACGCCAGCCAAGTTTTGGGATAAATGCCGGCCCAGAAAACGAGAATCAGTATCGGGATCAAAATCAGGATTTCGTTTCGAGTCAGGTCTGACATGGATTGATGTTTTTCCTTCACCGGGCCGGTAAACACGCGCTGCAGCATGGTCAACAGGAAGACAGCTGTGGCCAGCAGACCCATGGTGGCCACCGCCGTCACCTTGGGCGCAACGGCAAAGCTGCCGCTAAATATCAGGAACTCCGCCGCGAATCCGGCGAGGAACGGAAGGCCAAGTGAGCAGAACGTCAGGATATAAAACACCGCGGCGAACCGGGGTGTGACCGAGCATAGTCCGCCGAAGGTATCGCGGTCGCGTGTACCAGTGCGCTGTTCCAGCAACCCGACAAGGTAGAACAATCCGGCAGCGGAAAGGCCGTGGGCAAACATTTGCAGGATGACACCCTGTTTTGCCAACTCATGGGCGTCAACCTTGAGACCTTCTGCAGCAACGCCAAGCGCCGCAATGCCAAGGACACAGTAAGCCACATGGTTAAGTGACGAAAACGCCAGCAGTTTTTTAAGGTCCGTCTGCCGCAACGCAAGGAACGCTCCCCAAAGAATTGTCAGCAACGCAAAGCCAAGCAGCATGTCGGCATGTTGTTCGAGCTGGTTGGGAAATATCGGAACAATCAACCGAAGGAACCCGTACACGCCCATCTTGGACATCACACCGGTCAGCAGGATGACCACCGGTGTCGGGGCCGCGGCGTAGGCCGGGGCCTGCCAAATGTGCAGAGGAGCCAATGGCACTTTCACCCAGAGGCCGGCAAGGATGGCGACGAAGATCAACGAACTGACCTCCGAGCTCTCCACTTTGTCTTGCAAATCAATAAAACTGAACGACCCGGTTTCCTGATAAAGGAACAGAAAACCGAGCAGCATCGCGACGCTGCCCAATACGGTGAACAGGAAAAAGTTAATGGCGGCCTTGTGGCGATCCTCGCTTTTTCCGAAGAGCTTTATCAGGAAAAATGCCGGGACGAGTGCGAGTTCCCAATAGATGAACCAATGAAAAAAGTTCAGAGCCGTAAAGGTGCCGAACAGTCCGGTGAACTGTAGACTCAACAGCGCGAAGTAAGTCTTGGGTCGATCGCTGTGCCCCCACGAAATCCAAACCACGATCGGTGCAAGCAGGGCGGCAAGAAACAGTACGAGGGCGTTTGTGCCATCCAGTCTGACGAGGTAATGAACCTTGAGGTCACGAATCCATTCGTAGGACTCCCTGAACAGAAAATCGTTCGTTGAACTTTTAAACTCGATGAGCATCCATGCGGTTAACGCGAACGACACCAGCGCACCAATCAACGCCAACGCACGCGCACGTTGCGCGGGCATCGCGAGGATCAGGATTGCGGCCACCAGCGGGGCCAATGTCATTGTGGTGATCATCGAGTCCAGAGTACCAGTGCCCCAAGCAGTACCGTGCCGAGAGCAATCAATCGGAGGTAACCGGGAAGAAATCCATTTTGAGGCCGGGTGACGGTTCGGCCTGCGCAGCGGAGGCGAGCGCACATGCCATCGAACGCTAGAGAGTCGATTAACTTTCGGTCACCTCCGATGGAGAAGCCATTGCCAATACGGGATGCAAGTTCCACGGCGAGATCGCGAATGAAAACCAAAAGTTCATTGAGTTGTTCACTGATGATAATGAACAGCGTCCAAAGCTGGCCGACAGTGGCCTCGTAAATCTCATCAAACCAAAACTTGCGCTCGAAGGGCTTGAGCGCCAGCGGGTCTGCCGCTTGGCCAAGCACCTGCCCACGATAAATCATGAATCCAAGCACGATTCCGCCAAGCGCGACGAGGACGCTAATGACGATGACGATCATCTCGTGTTCGGTGGGTGGGTTTTTGAATGGGTGCAGATGTTCCATCAGGCTGTTTTTGACCAAGGCGCCGAGGCCAAGCGCAAATACCGATAGGATCAACAGAGGCACCGTCATGATTGGTGGGCTTTCGTGCGGGGCATGTTCACCACGGTGAGTACCGCGGAACACGTACATGCATTGGCGCGTCATGTAGAGCGCTGTCAGCAGTGAGGCGAGGGTGGCAATCCAAAAGGCACCGCGATCGTTTGCCCAGGCTCCCATCAGGATTTCGTCTTTACTGAAAAATCCGCTCGTAAATGGGAACGCCACTAAGGCTGCTGTGCCACAGAGATAGGCGATTGTGGTGAACGGCATTGGCTTGGCCAAGCCGCCCATTTTTCGAATGTCCTGTTCCTCGTGGCAGCCATGGATTATCGAACCGGCACCAAGGAAAAGCAGCGCCTTGAAAAAGGCGTGGGTCAACAGGTGAAACATGCCCACCGAAACGCCGGCGACGCCAATGCCTACCATCATTAGGCCAAGCTGGCTGACGGTGGAGTAGGCGAGGATTCGTTTGAGGTCGTATTGGCCAAGCGCGATGAACGCCGCGACCAGTGCCGTTATGGCGCCCACCCATGTGACAAGTGGTAGTGTTCCTCCGTCATCGAAAAGCTGATACGTGCGGGCTACCAAAAAGACGCCGGCGGCAACCATGGTGGCGGCGTGGATGAGTGCGCTTACAGGGGTCGGGCCTTCCATTGCGTCCGGCAGCCAGACATGAAGCGGCAACTGCCCTGACTTGCCCACGGCACCTATGAATAACAGAAAGCTGATCACCGTTGCGGCCTGATATCCAAAAGCCATGTGAGAGGTAAGATTCTGTTCAAGAATCCCGGTTCCGCCTTTCGTGTAAAAATCAAGCGTACCAGAGACCTTGAAGGCCAACAGAATTCCGATCAGGAAACCAATATCGCCAATACGTGTGACGATGAATGCCTTTTTGCCTGCCGCTGCGGCTTCTGGTTTGTGGTTCCAAAAACTGATGAGTAGATAGGAAGCTACGCCGACAATCTCCCAACACATGAAAAAAAGGATCAGGCTGTTGGCCAATACCACTCCAAGCATCCCCGAGGCGAACAGCGACAGGTAACAGAAGAAACGGGCCATCCGTTTGTCCTGTGCCATGTAGCCGGCCGAGTAGATGAAAATGAGCGATCCGACGAACGTAACCATTGCGGCCATCGCTCCTGTCAGGGGATTGAGAACAAAGCCGAAGTTGATCTTTGTTTTCCCGAGTTCCAGCCAAGGGACGTTGAACAATTTTGGGGCATCGTTCGCAGCCATTGCCCAGGCTTCGTTGAAAGCGATAAGGGAGAGTAGGCAGGAACCCAGCAGTGCCGCGATAGCGACAATTGACGCACGCTTGCCGTCGCGCATCAATGAAGTCACAGCAGCCGCAAGGAGCGGCAGCAACGGAATCAATGCGAGGGTGGTTGTGGTCATTACTCCTTAAGTGTGTCGAGTGATTCCAGGTCAACCGATCGAAAGTGCCTGTAAACGGCAATGACGAGAGCAAGCCCGACCGCGACCTCAGCCGCCGCTACGGCAATAGTGAAAAGGGTAAATAGCGGGCCGTGAAGTAACTCCGGGTTTGTGCCGTAACGCCAGAAGGCGATGAAATTCAGATTGGCCGCATTGAGCATGATCTCGACCGAGAACAAAACCACGATGGCGTTGCGCCGTGAAAAAGCACCAAGCAACCCAATGCAAAACAGGACCGCTGCAAGGATCAAGCAATGGTGGAGCGCAAGGGTCATTTGTTGTTTTCCTCATTTTCAGATGCACGGCCGCCTTGGGCTGCCGTTACTGCACCGACCAGAGCGGCAGTCAGTAACAATGCCAAGATTTCAATGGTGATGATGTAGGGCTTGATGAGGTGGATGCCCAGTTGCTTTACAGTTGATGTTTCTACGATCGTTTCCTTGGGTGTCGGGTTTTCAATCGTGGGGATGTCTTGAATGGTTGGAAGTAGGATCACCAGAAAAACGGCCAATGAAATCAGTGCCCCCCAAAAACTTCCCCTTGATGTGACCCGGAATGCGTCCCTTCCCGTGACGCGATCGGTCAGCATGATGGCAAACAAAATCAGGATGCCCACTGCTCCGGCGTAGACAAGGATCTGGACCACGGCGATGAACTCCGCGAGCAGTAAAAGGAACAGTCCGGCCAAGCCGACAAAGAACACGAGCAGGGCAAAGACACCATGGACAAGGTTGCGCTTGCGTACGGCAATCAGCGCGCCGAGCACCGAGATCGCCGCCAACATCCAAAATGCCGTCACTTCGTTCATTCGCCGTACTGATACGTTCTCGGCTTTACCTTGGCTCGATTGACGCGATCCAGCCCCTTGGCTGCTGCGTAAAGGATGATGATTGACGCGATCCAGACGACCACACTGGTGGCTGTTTCTTTATTGGCATCCTTTATGTGCCACGCGAAACCGGCCACGAAGATGTTCAGGATGGAAAGAGGCAGCAGGAACTTCCAGGCAAAGCCCATGAGTTGATCGACACGAAGCCGGGGAAGGGTGCCGCGCAGCCAGATCATTACCCCGATCAGAATGCAGACCTTTGTCAAAAACCAGAAGATCTTAAGCCAAGACAAAGACTCCACACCCGGGCCGGCACCTGCCCCGAGAAATAGCGTTACGGCGAGGCCGCTGATCGCAAACATGGCGATGTATTCGCCGAGGAAAAACAGGGCGAACTTGAATCCGCTGTATTCTGTGAAATAGCCTGCGATGATCTCGCTTTCAGCTTCCGGGAGATCGAATGGTGAGCGGTTTGTCTCCGCGAGCGCGCCGATAAAAAAAATCACGAACGCCGCAAGGCCCCATGGCTGGAAAACGAACCAGTTCCAGCCTTCCTGTGCCTTGGCTATATTGTCAGCATTCAGGCTGCCCACGATCATTACGACGACAACTGCTGAGAGGACAAGCGGGATTTCGTAACTCACCATCTGGGCGATGGCACGCATGCCGCCCAGCAGTGAATATTTGTTTCGAGAGGCCCAGCCAGCCATGAACACGGCCAAGGTGTTGAGCCCTGTGATGGCAAAGAAAAAGATCACCGCACCATCAAGCATGAATGCTTTAACCGAATTTTGTTCACCGTTAAGCCATGGAAAGTCGAGTGGCAAAAAGCAGAGCACCAGCATTGAGGGGATCAAAGAAAGGATCGGGGCAAGGAAGTGGAACAGTCGATCTGCGCCGGTGGGAACGATGTTCTCCTTGAAAAGCATTTTGATGCCGTCAGCTGCCGGTTGGCCAAGCCCGAATAAACTCAGCTTGCCTCCGTAGGGAGTCAAAGGCACGCCAACCTTGTTTGGGCCGATCCGGTTTTGGATGCGTGCCAGTGCCTTGCGTTCCACCCAGGTGGTCAAAGCGAACATCGTCGGGAAGATGATCAACAATGGGACCGTGGCCAGCAGGATGTCTTTGATCAGGTCCAGGGTCACTCGGCACTGCCCTCCTTTTCAGGTTCAGTGGTCGGTGTGGCAGGCGGTTCAGTCGATGGGGTTGCTGTGGATTCAGCTGGGGGAGTGTCGGATGGTTCGGTCGGCTTAGACGCTGCTTCTGCCTCTTCTTTTGCCTTGGCTTCGGCTTCAGACTTTGATTTCGCCTCTGCGGCCTTCTTCTTGGCAGCTTCTGCAGCTTTTTTTTTGGCTTCCTTGGCCGCTTTTTCGTCGGCGATACGCTTGTCCCGGGCTGAGGCTTCTTCGGGATGAATCTTGTAATAGTAGTCGTTGCTCTTGAGCAGGTCGTCGCGCCGGAGCAATAGTTCACCGAAACGACTCGGTGTGCTCAACTCAAACTGGCTGTTCATCACAATGGCATCAAACGGGCAGACCTCCACGCAAATCTGGCAGCTCATGCAGACCGAAACGTCGATATCGAACGTGGCGGGATAAAACTGGGCCTTGTTCCCGGACCGTTCTTTTTTTTCCGTGCTCTTCTCAATGTAAATACACTGTGGCGGGCATTCGCGCTCACAAATCTGGCAGGCCACGCAGCGGACAGTATCCATCGGCTCACCCGCGTCGTGTAGCAGCATGGGGAAATTGCGGCTGTATTGGGTGACCGTAGTGGTGTCGGAAAGTTGTTCGGCTTCCTCCTTCGGGTAGTCACCGGCGCGTTCCGGCAACTTGTCATTGGCCTGCCAAGCGTACTCGTTGGTCGTCAGACGTTCCTTGTCGAAATATGAGCCGACGAAGTTTTTCAGCGTTACCGCCATACCCTTGAAAATGCCACTGCCGAGCACACTCATCGGTCCACCTCGCCGAGAACGATGTCGATGCTGCCAAGGATGATCACGGCATCCGCCACCTGCTGGCCGATGCACATGTCCTGCAGCACCGTCAGGTTAATGAATGAAGGCGGCCGCACCCGATACCGGTAAGGTTGGGTTGTGCCGTCTGCCACGAGATAAAAGCCAAGTTCGCCCTTGGGTGCCTCAACTCGGCCGTAGGCCTCCGACTTCTGAGGCTTAAATACCTTTCCGGCATTACCCATTATCGGGCCATTCTCGATCCCGTCCAGTGCCTGCCTTAAAATCCCGATGCTTTCCCGCATCTCAAGCATCCGCACCATGAACCGGTCGTAGCAGTCCCCGACATCTCCTTCCGAGTAGGGCACACGAAACTTGAACCGCTCGTAGATGCCGTAGTTGTCCACCTTGCGTATGTCGTAGTTCACTCCACTGGCACGCAGCATGGGGCCTGTAATTCCGGCGCTGATGGCCAGTTCTTTTGAAAGATTTCCAACGCCCTGCGTGCGGCTTAGGATGATCTCGTTTTCGCAGAGCAGTTTTTCATATTCATCGAGGAATTTCGGGAAGCGATCGACCACTTCGCGGGTGCGATCCAGCCAGCCGTCGGGTACATCACAGCGGAGTCCGCCGAAGCGGAAGTAGTTGCACATCATCCGCGCGCCGCTCGCCTGCTCAAACAGGTCGAGGATTTTTTCGCGCTCACGAAAGGCATAGAGCAACGGGGTGCCAAGTGCGCCGAGGTCGTTTACAAAGAAGCCCACGAGCGAGACATGGTTTACCAGTCGGGTGAGTTCCGACATGATCACACGTAGATATTCCGCTCGTTCTGGGATCTCAATCTCGACCAACTGTTCCGCAGCGAGTGCGTACGCCCAGTTGTTGGTCATGCTATTGAAATAATCGAGCCGGTCGGTGAACGGCATGCTCGCGAGGTAACTCATGTTCTCAGCAAGCTTTTCGTGGTTTCGATGCAGGTAACCAAATACCGGCTTGAGATCTACCACGGTTTCGCCGTCCAGTTTGACGTCCATTCGGAACACGCCGTGCGTACTTGGGTGATGCGGTCCCATCGAGACTTCCAGCAGGCTGGTCTCCAGGCCATCCTGTTGAACAAGTTCATAGTTTGGTGCGGCGACAGTCACTCCAAATCAGATGGCAAGGTTTCAAATCCTCGCTTAGCCAAGCGACGCGATTCTGTGTTTCGAACGATAAACATCAGAAAATCACCGTTCCTTTTTGGTGTTTTTCCAGGATTTCATCGTGAGGAGTGGGTTCCCATTCGTAGTCGAACGGTTCCACGTAATCCTTCCGCATCGGGTGCCCCTCAAATTCATCCCACATCAGGATACGCCGTTGATCCGGATGGCCTATGAAGTGGATGCCGTACAAATCAAAAATCTCCCGCTCCTGCAGTTCGCAGCTTCGCCAGACGGCGGTCAGGGACTGCGCCTCTGGCTTTTCCCGATTAGTGCGCTGCCGCATTACGAGCGGACCCGTGCGATTTTCCATTGAGTAAAGATGGTACACCACCTCCATCCGAGCGGGATCGGTATGAATGACTGTTTCGGTTTTGCCTTCCTCGTTCTTGACCTTCTCCTTGAATTCGCGATCAAGGTAGTCGATGCCGGTGACGTTGCTGCAGTAGTCGAGGCGGAACGCCTCATCGTCCCTAAGCCAAGTGGCCACTTCGGTGGCCTTCGCCACCGGAACGATCAACGTGCCAAACGCATCGTCCCACTCCACGTCGGGGAAGTGTTGCAAAACAGGCTCGTGGCTTACCGGTTCACTCATGCAGTTGATTCTTCTTTCGTCTCTTCCTCGGCGGGTGCGTTGGGGTTAACCGGCGGCTGCCAGACGTCTGGATTGTAAGGGGGCTTGAGATCCGTTCCGGTGAACTCCGGAACAGGGTATTGGCGGCGTCCCAGGGTGAAGGCCGGGTCGGACTTGATATTCTGCGTTCGGATTTTCTCCTGCAAATAGTTTAGCGACTGCAACACGGCTTCCGGTCGCGGAGGGCAACCGGGTAAATACACATCCACTGGGATGTAACGGTCGATTCCCTTGAGCACATTGTAGCCCTGCTTGAACGGGCCACCAGAGATGGCGCAGGCTCCCATGGCGATCACCCATTTTGGCTCCGGCATCTGGTTGTAAATGCGCACCACCTGCGGGGCCATCTTCTTGGTTACTGTTCCGGAGACGATCATGAGATCCGCTTGGCGTGGTGAGGGGCGAAACACCTCCGATCCAAATCGCGAAATATCAAATCGTGACGTCGCCGAGGCGATCATCTCTATCGCGCAGCAGGCGAGGCCGAAGGTCAAGGGCCATACCGAACCCCCGCGAGCCCAGTTATAGAGAAAATCTACCTTCGACACGATTACGCCGGCGCGTTCCAATTCCGCTCGGATGGTATCGTCGAGTTCAATGCTGGGGGAAGTGTTTGGGGTTGTCATTTCCAGGTCAGCACGCCTTTGATCCAGAGATAAATTAGGCTCTCGGCCAGAAGCAAAATGAAGATACCCATGGCGAGAAACGCTCCGAAGGAGAGGCCAGTGAAGGCCACCGCCCAAGGGTAGAGGAACACCACCTCTATGTCGAAGATCACAAATGCCAGCGCGTAAAGGTAGTACTGCACCTTGAACTGCACCCAAGAGTCACCTTTGGATTCTAGCCCGCACTCGAATGTGGATTCCTTGATCTCACCTGGTTTTTTTGGGGCCAGGAAGGCGGAGAGGATGAGCGGGATGCAAGCGAAAGCAACAGCGAGCACCACCATAACTGCCAGCATAAGATAGACTGTATACGGATCGGCGGCCGCGGCTGCTTGCGGCAGTACATCATTCACGCTCGAAAGCAATTCAGGCTGCATTATATGCTACTTGTCGATTCTGTCTCCCCCTCTCGGCTTGGCAAAGATCGTTCGCCTCTTGTTGGGCGCGGATGATTGGGTTTCAACGGCGGAAGTCAAGACTCTCTTTACCAAGGCAGAAGGGTTCGCCTGGCCAAGCGCTTGGGCAGGCGGCGTCAACCAGGCCGGTCAATCTTCCGCTTGGCCAGCCGGGGGTGCCAGCACGACGCGGAAGCCGGCCAGGATCCATCGGTAATCGGGTTTCTGCGGCTCAGCCCGGCAGGCGGAGCGTAGAATGAAGTCCGGGCAGTAATACGCGCCACCGCGCAGTACCTTGAGAAGTATATTCGAGGTTAGCTCCCGTCCTCCCGGGTAAGGTTTATACGTGTCGAGACACCACTCGAACAGGTTGCCGTGAATGTCGTACAGTCCCCATGGGTTGGGGGTCAGTTTACCGACTGGATCCGGGAGGCCGTCGCTATTTCCGGCCCACCAGCCATGCTGACTGAGATCCTCGGTGTAATCGCCGTAACTATACGCCGTCTCGGTTCCGGCGCGGCAGGCGTATTCCCACTCTGCCTCGGTTGGCAGCCGGTACACAAAGCCAAGCGGCAAAGTGCCACTGTGTTGTTCAGCTTTTGTCAGTCGCTCACAATAGTCGTTGGCCTCTTGCCAGGTGATCCGGTTCACTGGCAGGTTCGCTGTGTGGAAAGTGCTACTCGGGTTGGATCGCATCAGTTTTTCGAATTGCTCCTGTGTTACTTCGTGTCGATCCATCCAGAAACCGTGCGGGATGGTCACATCGTGCACTGGGCCTTCGTCTGCATACCGCCCTGTTTCATCCTCCGGGCTTCCCATTTTGAACTCACCCGGCGGAATCCAGATCATGTTTGGCGGTACGGCGATGTCCTGCCAGGACAAGCGGTAGAACGCCGCGCCAATGTTGCCGGGCCGGATGGGGAGAACCGCTTCCGCCTGTTTTTCGGCGGGAAACGCGTGTGCCGCCGACCAATCGCCACCCTTGGCCAAGCTTCCGGCCGCTTTCCAGATCACCGCCACACCGCCTTTGGGCAGGTTCCAGGTGGAAAGTTTGAAGGCGTTGCCATCTACGGAGGACTCCAACTTCACCGTGGACTGCCCAAGCAAATACGGGGCAGTCCAAGCCAAGGCAAGCGACATGCACAAGTTTGCACTCTCTCGGTAAATCATCGGGGAGAAACTCACATTCGCCACAATATACGCAATTTATGTCAGGAGACTTCGATTTTTTTGGCCCGCAAAAAATATACTGCTTCAAAAATGAAACCGGAGAGGCCAGATTGAAGAAATCTGCAACCCCTCCGGGGATAGTTCAGAGAATGTAATGTCAGATAACTGTAGATACCCACCACAGCGCTTACATTCACACGCCGTGTGAGACGCGGAATAGCATCGCTGCACTTTTCCTGTCCCGCAAGCACTTTTTTTTACTGTGACTATTTTGTGACAAAACAGCGGCTTTGGATCAGAAATAGAGATTGCCCATCATTTTCGGTTTTTTGCGAAAAGTGGCCCCGCGGATCCACTCCACGTGACCATCAACAAATCCCTCGTTGGCCCCATCCGGCTCATCGCCGCGGTCGTTGTAATGGTTGACGCCTCGCATCAGTGGATTCGGATCGCCGGGTCTGCCCCACGAGTCCCTATATTTCCGGTTCAAGTCGGCCCAGATGACCTTGTAGTGAGGGTCATCCGTGGTCTTGAGCGCAAATACCGGCGTGCTCACCGGCTCCTGGAACATTGACCGGTTGTTCGAGTAGCGCGTTTCGCCTGCGAAATAAAAGTAGCCCATCACCGAGTCGCGCCCTCCCGGCCAGGTCCAGAAATCGTCCCGGTTCCAGCTCCGGTTGGAGGGGCAGTAGAACATCGGACGGCGGATGTGGTACCGGTTCGTCATCGTGTCGCGAAACCAAACCGAGTTCCAGTACGGGTTGCTCGAGCCGCCGGGCGGGAAAGCCTCATCGTTGTTGCCGGCGTACATCGTCAACGAGAGAAGCCATTGGTGGCTGTTGTTCTTGCAGGTGGTGCGGTGCGCCTGCTCCTTGGCCCGAGCCAACGCCGGCAGCAGCAGGCTGGCCAAAATCGCAATGATGGCGATCACCACCAGCAACTCAATCAGCGTAAATGCGCGACGCCGATCCTTTGTCTGCATGGCCAAAAACATCGGAGCGGGCTTACAGTATGAAAACGGAATCAGTTAATGGCAAGTCATCAATCAAGACACGGTCGCCGCTATCCAAAACTCCCTCACTCCCGCAGGCGCATGGGGCGGTTGTCGCGGGTCTCGATAAGTCGTTGCACGCGGTTGGTCAGCAGCTGGCCGTTGGTGCCCAGCAGCACGGCGGCAGGGTTTTCTGGTGTGTCGGCGGTCGGTGGCTTCCACTTTGCCAGGGCGGCCTCCCGCTTGGCCAAACGCTTGGGTTCGGCGGCGACGAAGTCGTATTCGAATCCACCGTACCCCGGCTGGCGAACCAAGGCCTTGTGTGCCACGTAGCGGACGGCAGAGTAGGGATCGTTGAGCAACTCGGCAAGCAGCGGCGGCTGCCAATTGCTGCCGCTGGCTTGGTGCGCCGGTGTCCAGCCCATGTGCCACGCGGCGAGCGCGCGTTGGCCGGCATCGCCCTTGAGCAGCCAGAGTACGGAGGCGGCGGTCGTGCGGTGTTGCACCGGCAGGTCCGGCTTAGCTTGGCCGGTGCGCTTGGCCAGTTGCTCGGCGGTCCAGTCGAGCGTCTTGTCGAGGTGGCACAGGTTGCAGGCGTTTGGCCGGCCGGTTTCGAGGGTGGTGGCCACGTTGGGAGACTCGATGGTATGACCCCGAATGGCGGAGAGCAGCCCGTACGATGTGTGTGGCATGTGGCAGTTGTAGCAGTTG
>JASMKO010000018.1 GCA_030749225.1 Verrucomicrobiota bacterium | reverse complement strand
GGGAGTTTGTCGGGGAAGGCGTCGGCCACAGCCGTCAACACGCCGCGTGGCACCTTGCCGTCGAGCAGGTTTTTGACGTGGATTTGCCCGATGTTCCCCAAGCCGACAATGCCGATGCGTGTGTTATCCATTTGATCGATTGTTGCCCGTGCGATTGCGAGACGGGCTGGCGAGTGTGCCATTGTCGGCCAACGGCGCAAACAGGAAAATGGCCGCTTGGCCAAGCGCCGGTCAAGCGGGACAATTCCGGGTTGACTTGGCCAAGGGATGTGCGAGCTTTCGCCGCAAGCAGAGATACCGTGCAATAGCCATGAAAATTGAACTCCTCAACGAAAGTCCGGACTGCCGGTCGGCGATGGATCGACGGCGTTTTGTGAAACAGGCCGCGCTTGGTTCCGCCGCCTTGGCCGCGGTGCCGCTTGGCCAAGCGGCAAGAACGAAGGCCAACTCGGAAACCTTGGTCGCCCAGTTGTACGGCAGCCTCAGCGAAAGGCAAAAGAAAGTCGTCGCGTTTCCGTTCAAGCATCCGTTGCGCGAAAAGGTCGACAACAATTGGCACATCACCAAGAAGAGCATCGGCGAGATTCTCACCGGGGAACAACAGGCGTTGGTGAAGGAGATCTTTCTTAAACTGCACAGCAAGCAATACGCCGAGACTGTGCTTGGCCAAGTGCGGCACGACTCCGGGGACGAAGGGTTCGAGAGCACCTCGGTGGCGTTGTTCGGCGAGCCGAACACCGGCAAGTTTGAGTTCGTTCTGACCGGTCGGCACTGCACCCGCCGCTGCGACGGCGACTCGGTGGAGGGGGAGGCGTTTGGCGGGCCGATCTTTTACGGGCATGCTGCGCGGAGCTTCAACGAGGCACCGGATCATCCTGGGAACGTCTATTGGTATCAGGCTAAGCAGGCGAACAAAGTCTTCGCCATGATGGACGGTAAACAACGGAAAATGGCCCTTTTAGGCAAAAGCCGAGGGGAGCAGGGAACCAAGACCGTGGCCTTGACCGGCAAAAAAGAGGGACTACCGGGGATTCCGATGTCAGAATTGAGTATCGACCAACGGGGCCAAGTGCGCAAAACCATGGCCGATTTGTTGGCGATGTTCCGGGAAAAAGACGCCAAAGAGGCGTTGAAGATGGTCGATGCGGGCGGTTTTGAGCATCTTCACTTGGCTTTTTACAGGAATCACGACATTGGGAACGACAGAATCTGGGATGTTTGGCAGATCGAGGGGCCAAATTGCCTCTGGTTTTTCCGGGGCGACCCTCACGTCCACGCTTGGGTGAACATCAAAAAGTCCGCGTGAACGTTTTTTTTTCAGGAAAACAAAAAAATCGTTGACTGAGGGGCATCAGGCAACTAGATTCCCTTCCCTTTTGGGGCGCAAAACAATCGCTAACTCATTGGTCTCCAGTTGTTTACGATATTCAGGCGGAGGCATTGGGTTATTGGTGTTTCAGGCGGGCTTGGATTGGCAGGCGGCCGTGTCGCACATGCCCATGTAGCTCAGTTGGTAGAGCACATCCTTGGTAAGGATGAGGTCACCAGTTCAATCCTGGTCATGGGCTCCATAAAAGGAATGAATTTGTTCAGTAAACAGAACGAACCAACCAACAAGAAATAATCGAATGGCAAAAGAAGAGTTCCAACGCGGAAAACCCCACGTAAACATCGGCACCATTGGTCACGTTGACCACGGTAAATCAACCCTCACGGCGGCCATCGTGGAGGTGCAGGCCAAGAAAGGGTTGGCGACCCCCATTTCGTACGCCGACATCACCAAGGGAGGCACAGTCCGGGATGAATCCAAGACGGTGACCATCGCGGTGTCGCACGTGGAGTACGAGAGTGAGAAGCGTCATTATGCCCACGTTGACTGCCCGGGCCACGCCGACTACGTGAAGAACATGATCACGGGTGCCGCCCAGATGGATGGCGCGATCCTCGTGGTGGACGCCTCGCAAGGCCCGATGCCCCAAACCAAGGAGCACGTGTTGCTGGCCAAGCAGGTGGGCGTTCCCGCTATTGTGGTCTGCCTGAACAAGTGCGACCTGGTTGACGACGAGGAAATGTTGATGCTCGTTGAGGAGGAGATCAAGGATCTGCTGGAGAAGTACGATTTCGACAAGGAGACCCCGATTGTCCAGTCCAGTTCCATGGGCGCCATGAACGGCGAGGAGAAGTGGGTGGAGTCGATCGCGCAGTTGTTGGAGGCCTGCGACACCGGGATTCCGGATCCTGTCCGCGACGAGGACAAGCCGTTCCTGATGTGCATTGAGGATGTGTTCAGCATCGAGGGACGAGGCACCGTGGTGACCGGCCGTGTGGAGCGGGGCATCATCAAGAAAATGGATGAGGTTGAGATTGTCGGCCTGCGTGATATCCAGAAAACCGTGGCGACCGACTTGGAGATGTTTCGCAAACTGCTGGACGAAGCCCGTGCCGGCGAGAACGTCGGCGTGCTGTTGCGGGGTATCAAGAAGGACCAGGTGGAGCGCGGGCAGGTGTTGTCCAAGCCCGGTACGATCCAGCCGCACACCAAGTTCAAGGGCGAGGTCTATGTGCTGACCAAGGAGGAAGGCGGCAGGCACACGCCGTTCTTCACCAATTACCGTCCACAGTTTTACTTCAGGACGACGGACGTGACCGGGGCGTTGACGCTCGAGGATAACGTCGAGATGGTGATGCCCGGGGATCGCGTGACGGTCTCGGTGGAATTGGGCAAGGAGGTCGCGATGGAGCAGGGTTTGACCTTCGCCATTCGCGAGGGTGGCCGGACCATCGGTTCGGGCCGTGTGGCCGAGGTGGTCGAGTGATTTCGCGTTCTCGGGCGGGGCGCGATACCCCGCACGGGAATGGATTGTACCCTTAATAGGGCGGTAGTTCAATTGGTAGAGCAACGGTCTCCAAAACCGTCTGTTGGGGGTTCGAATCCCTCCCGCCCTGCCAATCAATTTTAACCAACCCCGAACCGGAGGGGTGGCAGAGTGGTCGAATGCGGCGGTCTTGAAAACCGTTGAAGCGCAAGCTTCCGGGGGTTCGAATCCCTCCCCCTCCGCCAAGTTCCGGGAGAACTGACAACGTGAAAGTTCGCTAATGGAAGAAACCAACAGCAATACAGGCGCGGTGCAAGCCACTGCGGAGGTGGGTCAGCCGGCAGGGTCGCCGGAGACCGATTCGTCGATGAACCCGCTGCCGGTAGACTGGATCATTGGCGGCGTTGTTCTTCTGGTTGCGCTGTTCATCGCCAAGAAAATCGGTTGGATGGATCGTATCCGGGTGTTCTTCCTGCAGACCCGGGAGGAGTTGTTGAAGTGCACCTGGCCGAATCGCGACGAACTCCGGGGTTCCACATGGATGGTGCTCGTGGCGGTTACGTTGCTGGGCACGTTTACGTTTTTGGCGGACTGGTTTCTCGGGGGTTTAATGATTAAGGAAATCCTTCTGAAATGGATTGGCGGTGCCGGGGGCACAGGATGAGTTGATCGTTATGGCGCACGAGTGGTTCATCATTCATACCCTTTCGGGGCAGGAACAAAAGGTGCTTGATAGCATCAACAAGCGTGTTGATGTGGAGGAGGTCGGGGAATACATCGACGAGGTGTTCGTGGCCAAGGAGAAGGTGGTGGACGTCCGCGGTGGCGAGAAGAAGGTGTCCACGAAAAAGCTCTTCCCCGGCTATGTGTTCATCCACGTACGCCTGCGTGACGAGGATCACAAGGTCATCTCCGAGCCGATGAACTTCATCAAGGACACGCCTGGGGCAATCGGGTTTGTCGGCGGCGACCAGCCGGAACCGACGCCGGACGCCGAGATCGAGGAAATCAAGAGCCGGATTGCTGACTCGGAGGACTTGGAGCGGCCGAAGGTGGAGTTCGAAGTGGGCGAAACCGTGAAGATCAACCACGGCGCGTTCGAGGGGAACAACGGCATCGTCGAGGAGATCGACCCCGAGAAGGGTCGTCTCAAGGTGACCGTCAATATTTTTGGCCGGAACACACCGGTGGATGTCGAGTACTGGGAGGTCGACAAGGGCTAGGCGCGGTGCGCTTGGCCAAGCGGTAATATTTTAACAGGTAGAAAAAAGAAAGATGGCAAAGCAAATCGCAGGCTACATCAAGTTGCAGATCCCGGCAGGCCAGGCCAACCCGGCTCCACCGGTTGGCCCCGCGCTTGGCCAGCAGGGCGTGAACATCATGGAGTTCTGCAAGCAATACAACGCGGCGACCAAGGACAAGGCCGGCCTGATCATCCCGGTGGTGATCACGGTGTACAAGGACAAGTCGTTCAGCTTCGTCACCAAGTCGCCCCCGGCGGCGGTCCTGCTGAAAAAAGCGGCCGGCATCGCGTCCGGCTCCGGCGAACCGAATAAGAAGAAAGTTGGCACGGTGACCAAGGCCCAGTTGCTGGAGATCGTCGAAACCAAGAAAGAAGATTTGAACGCCCGCGACCCGGAGATGGCGGCCAACATGATTGCGGGTACCGCCCGTTCGATGGGGCTCGAAGTCGTTAACTGATTTCCAACAGCGGGAGGGCCTCGCGGCCCGCTTGCACCGCGCCAAGAGAAATGCCAAAGAAACAAAGCAAGCGATACAGAAAAGCACTGGAACTGGTGGAAGCCGGCAAGCGGTACTCCGTTGCAGAGGCTGCCGACTTGGTCGGAAAATTCCCCAAGGCCAAGTTCGACGAGTCGGTCGAACTGGCCTTCAAGATGACCATCGACCCGCGCAAGACGGACCAGATGATCCGCGGCACCGTGCGGCTGCCCCACGGCAGCGGCAAGGAGGTCAAGGTGCTGGTGTTTGCCAAGGAAGTCGGCGCGGTGGAGGCGGCCAAGGAGGCCGGGGCCGAGTTCGTCGGCTTTGAGGAGTACATCGAGAAAGTGACCAGCGGCTGGACCGATTTTGACGTGGCCATCGCCACGCCAGAGGCCATGGGCGAAGTGCGCAAACTGGGCCGGGTGCTCGGGCCGCGCGGCCTGATGCCCAACCCCAAGACCGGCACCGTGACGGATGACACGGCCAAGGCCGTTCAGGAGGTCAAGGCCGGCCGGGTGGAGTACAAGCTCGACAAGGGATCCAACATACAGGTGCTCACTGGGAAGACTTCCTTCAAGCCGGAACAGCTTTTGGAGAATGCACAAACCATCATCGACGCGATCCTCAAGGCCAAGCCGTCCGCGGCCAAGGGCCGGTACATCGAGAATTGCGTGCTTTCCTCAACCATGAGTCCGGGAATCCCGCTGGACGTGCGTGAAATCCTGAAGGCCGCCTGATCCAGAAACGAAAGGAAAACCGATGCGCGAAGAAAAGAAGCTAATCACAAAAGAGTACGTCGAACGGCTCAACGCCAGCCCCTACTTCATCGTGGTGAACTACGAGGGGTTGAAAGTCGCCCAATTCGAGGAGCTGCGCAACCGCTTGGCCGATGCCAGCGCCGAGGTGCATGTCTTCAAGAACTCGATTTTCAAGACTGCGGCCAGGGAGACCGGGATCGAAGACCTTGGCCAAGCGCTGAGCGGCCAATTGGCGGCGGTCACCGGCGAGGGAGAAGTCACCGGTGCCGCGAAAACCCTCAAGAATTTCAGGGCGGAATTTGAATTGCCGGAATGGCAGTTTGGCTTTGTCGACAACGACAGGCTCGACGCGGACCAGATCAAGACGCTGGCCGACCTGCCGTCTCTGGACGGGATGCGGGCCAAGCTGCTGGGTACACTCCAGGCGCCGGCTGGTCAGTTGGTGCGCACCCTGGCCGAGCCGGGCTCGAGCGTGGCACGGATCGTCCGGGCCAAGTTCGCCGAGAGCGAGGCGTGACCGGATACAACTTTTCCCCGCGCACGATGCTCGGGGGGATAAACAACAGTAACTCGTCGGCGCGCGGTCCGCGCGCTTAAATCCCCGGGGCTCCGGGGGCGAAGAAACTAAAATACAATGGCAGACATAGCAAAAATAGTGGAAGAGTTGAGCGGTTTGACGGTCCTTGAGGCTGCTGAACTGGTCAAGGAACTGGAAGAAAAATGGGGAGTCAGCGCGGCTGCCCCGGTTGCGGTTGCGGCTGCAGGCGGTGGTGAGAGCGCGGACGCCGGCCCGGCAGAGGAGAAGACCGAGTTTGACGTTGTCCTGGTGAGTGACGGCGGCAAGAAAATTCAGGTCATCAAGGCTGTGCGCGCCGTCAAGACCGGCCTTGGCCTGGCAGAGGCCAAGGGCTTGGTGGAAGGCGCCCCGACACCCGTCTTGGAAGGCGTGCCCAAGGATGAGGCCGAAGCCGCCAAGGCAAAGCTTGAGGAGGCTGGCGCAGCCGTCGAGCTCAAGTAACGGCATTTGGACCCGGGGGCGGCAACGCCCCTTGGCCCATGCCATTCCTGCTTTTGGGAATTAATATTTTTTTAAACGGTTTTAAGAACCA
>JASMKO010000017.1 GCA_030749225.1 Verrucomicrobiota bacterium | reverse complement strand
CATTGATAATGAGCGGTACAAAATAAATCACATCTTATATTTGATCCAAAATGGATAAAAAAAAGTGTCGAGCGCACGTGTGTTCGAGTTCGTTTAAGAGCCGTTGTAGGCCTTGGGTCTAATGTCCCAGTAGCTTTGCCCGGCCTCTTGGGTAACGAGCTCGCGGTAGTGGGCAAAGAGCATCTTGGAAGCACGATGCCCTAGCTCAAGCGCGGTCTTATCGGCCGAGGTGTGCATTGCCAAATGGTAGCTTGCGAAGCTGTGTCGCATGATGTCGGGCTGCCAGTTCAAGCCCGCGATCTGAACCACCCGGCCGAGGCGTTTGCGCTTGTTCGTCAGCGGCAGATCGCCCCCAAGGGAAAGCCACTGCTTCAGGTTGTCTGAGAGGCTCACTAGACGGCGTTTTCTAGTCTTGGCCTTGGCGGCTGTGATCTCGATGTACTGCTCTAAAACATCGGCCCAAGTGAGGCGTTCAATCTCGAGCGGGCGCACTCCCGCAAAGAGCCCAATGGCAAGGTAGGGGATCATCCCGGGATCGGCTTTGAGAGCGGTTAAGAGGAGTGTTTTGGTCTCAAGCGGGGTGAAGATGGTTGGCGGGGAATCATCGCTCCTAGGCCGCTTTACGGCCGCGCACGGGTTATTCTCGCAGTAGCCCTCGCGCACGCACCACGTGAAGAAAGGGCCGATCTTGGCGATCACACCATCGATGGTTGAGCGGGTCCATTTGCGCTGGGCAAACCATTGCTCAAGGTGGGTTGGGGTGATGGTGTTGGTGTCTAAAGCTCCATACTTGGATGCGAGCTGGTTGAGGTTTGAGCGGGCTTGCTTGATGGTGTTTTTTCTAAACGCGCGAGTTTTTAGAGAGGCGAGATAGATTGAAACGATCTCTCTGAGGGGTCTGGGAGCAGTGGCGGTGCCGTGTTTGGTTTGCAGCACGACTCTCAGTAATGAGAGGTCTCTTTGCTTGGCGACCTCAAACGCGGCGATGATGTCGCGTTGTTCTGAAGTGGTTCGATTGCTCCAAAACCCGACTAAACTTGGGTCGGCTTTGAGTGCTTGCATCCATTCAAGTGCAGAGCACTTGTTGGCGAAGAAACGTTGGCTTCGTTGTCCCTTGACGTAGGCAGAAACACGCCACCGTGAGTTGCCGTGGTTGATTACTTTCCTAAGTTGCATCCGCTAACCATTCGCTAACCATTTTTTCTGAAAGTGGCTGCGAATGATGAGTGGGCATACCAATGCGAAAAGTGCAAAAAGCTTAGGAAGTAATTAGGAAAAGAATGGAGCGGGTGATGAGACTCGAACTCACGACAGTCACCTTGGCAAGGTGATGCTCTACCAACTGAGCTACACCCGCTCCCGAAAAAGCGGACGGGCAAACTACCGAAATAGAGGCCGTTTGCAACCCTGTTTTTCAGGTTTTTTCCAGCGAATAACGCCCCACGAGATCGGGGAACGGGCAGTCGTCACACACGGCGTTGGTCTGGTTGCAAAAGTCGGCCTGCACCTGCAGTAGCCCCTGCTGCAGCGCCGCGCAGCGCAGCGGCATGCGCCGCCCGTCGAATAGCCGCTGCCGCATAAACCGGAGCCGCGAGTTGTCCTGCCCCTTGGGCCAAGCGAAGTATCGCTCCCCGACCCGGGCTGCGAGGCCGTCATTGCCGGCGGCCAGGGCGCGGGCGTGCAACCACGGCAGGAGGATATTGACGGCGAGGTCATGCAGCCGCCCTACACCCATCAGCGGATGCGTCCGGGCAAACCGCCCGGAGCGAAAAGTCCAGTGCCGCGACCAGTAGGCGTCGCTCACGGCAAGGCGTCCCAATAGCGCGGCGGCGGGCGACGGTTTTTTTTGCGGCTGACAGATCCAGTCATCGAGCCACGCTACAAAGTCGCGCTTGGCCAGCCAATGCGCGGCGAGGGCCAGGCGACGCTCGGGTCGGTTGGCCGGTCGGAGTTCGTGGAATGTCCACGCGCCGCGCGGCAAGATGCGCCTGGCCAAGCGGTCGCGGTCGCGCCACGATTGATCCCAGAGGGTGCGGAGATAGTTGTTGGTGAGCTTGTCGCGGTCGAGTTGCTCGGGCAACAGTCCGCCGACGCCGAGCAGCCGGGCGAGCAACACGACCGGCTCGGGCGCTTGGCCAAGGCCGTGCCGTAGCTGCGGCAGCAACTCGGCAAGCCGGCGCATCGGCCAACTGTTCTGCTTGTATCCCAACGCGGTGAAGAGCCCCTCCCAAAGTGCCTGTTCCCAGCCGCCACGCTCGGCGACAGCGGCAAGCGCGGCGGCCTTGGCCTCGAGCCGCGCCTGGGCCGCTTGGCCAAGCAGGTCGGCGACGGCGGCGGCGGGCAGGTCGCGCAACGGCGCAGCGCATTGGCCGCGGACATTCTGAGGTGGGAACGTTGCCGACTGGCCAAGGGCGTCGGCAAGCTGGCCAAGCGGGGCATCGAGTTGATTTTTCAGTTCGACCACCGGCAAGCCGACCGGCCCGTTGGCCCCGGCCCGCCAGACGATGTGCAGGCCGACGCCGCCGAACGCCGGGTTGGTGTCGTGGCCGTGTTGCCGCCAGCCGGCAGATTGGACGTCGATCTCGATGTCGCACTCGAACGGCTTGGCGGCGCCAACCTGGATGAGCGCGCGGCGGAAGTCTGGCCCGGCCTCAAGGTTGAGGAAGCCGGGATGCAGCACTGTCACGCGCCGGCCATCGGTGGCGCAGAGGTCGCGGCAGCGGATGCGCTGATGTTGCCAGATGCCCTGCAACAATTGCTCGGGCGGCACGCTGAAGCCCTCCCGAAAAACCAGTAATTGCGACTGGTTGCGCCATTCTGCGAAGATAGAGGCCATAGCAGCGAGTCTCCGGCGAAGGCTGGCGGATATTCAAGCCCGTAAAAAAACGCTTGGCCTCGCGGGTGGTTTGGGGTTTTCTTTTCCCCACATTTCATGACCATGAAAGAGACATTGTTCACCAGAGGTCTTTTCGTCGCTGGACTTATCGCCGGGCTCGCCGTTACCCCGGCATCCTTCGCCGAGGAGAAGAAGGAAGAAAAGAAAGAGGAGAAAAAGGCGGAAGCGCCCAAACCGAAGCCGCAGTCGGTGTTCAAGGACAAGGCGCTGGAGGAGGGCGTGCGTAAGTTTGTGTTCGCCAAGCGGTACAACAAGGAGCCGCTTGTCGAAGCGGATTTGATCCATCTCTCCACCATCAAGGCCACCAACGCCGGCATCAAGGACCTGGGCGGCCTCGAGAAGTGCCGCGCGCTGGCCTCGCTGGATCTGGCCGGGAACGAGATCACCGACTTCAACGCCATCAAGGACCTCAAGCGCATCCAGTACCTCAATCTCGCGAAGAACAAGATTGAGGACATCTCGCCGATCGCCGGGTTGACCGCACTGCAATACATTGAGCTGTCCAACAACCGCGTAAAGGATTTGAAGCCACTCGAGAAACTCAGCAACATGCGCTCGCTCTACCTCTCGAACAACCGGATCAGCAACTTCTCACCGGCGCTCAAGCTCACCAAGCTATGGTCGCTGTACCTTGACCACAACCAGATCACGAAGCTCGACGGCGTCGCCTCGCTAAAGGGCCTTACCACCCTCTCGGCCGGCAACAACGAGATCGCCGATCTCACCCCACTCAACGGGCTCACCCGCCTTCACTTCCTGTTCCTCGAGAACAACAAGGTGGCCAACCTCGACGCACTCGTCGACATGGCCGGGGCAGACTACAAGGGGCCTAAAAACTTTGCCCCGTTCCTGCGCCTTTACCTCAAGGGCAACTCGGTGGACGGCGCGGCGGACAGTCGTCTGCAATTCGCCCGTTTGATGAAATACGGCGTGCGTGTCGAGACCCCACGCCAACCGGAACTGGTCACCTTCGATAGCACCGGCTGGTCCGGCGACTTGACAGGCGAACAGTTGGTCGCATTCCAGCGAGACATACTCGAGAAGTTCGACCTCGTGAAGGACGCCAAGCTGAAAATGCAGCTCAAGGTCTCGCCCGAGGACGGCATTACCAAGCAGGAGGTTGACGAGTTGAAAGCCGCCCTGAAAAAACTCGGCCTCAGCGACAAGGTCGATCTGAGCCTCTAGGCCAAAAGCACCACCCCTTTCACGCGAAGCCTGGGTGCACCCCGCGCTTTTTTGTCCCCCCCCCGCTTGGTCAAGCGGGGGTTTTCGTTCCAATTTCAGTGCGGGTTTGGTATTGTTATCACAACCGCTGGGGCGTGTTGCCTCGGCTCACATTATCTCATGTCAGGTCATAGCAAGTGGTCGACGATCAAGCGGAAAAAGGGCGCCACCGACGCCAAGCGGGCCAAGGTGTTTGCCAAGCTGGCGCGGGAGGTCGGCATCGCGGTCCGGGCGGGGGGACCGGAGGCGGATCTGAATCCGCGCCTACGGATGATCCTGCTCAAGTGCCGCGGCGCCAATATGCCGGCGGACAACATTGAGCGGGCCATCAAGAAAGCGGCCGGTGATGACGACTCCACGAGTTTCGAGGAGTTGACCTACGAGATCTTTGCGCCGGGTGGCGTAGCAGTACTCGCTCACGCCCACACCGACAACCGCAACCGCACCGCCTCAGACGTGCGACATCTCGTCACCAAGGCTGGAGGGCAGCTGGCCAGTGCCGGTTCGGTCACACGGTTGTTCGAGCGCAAAGGCCAGATCATCATTGAGCGCGCCGCCGCCGATGAGGACACGCTGATGGAACTGGCTCTTGAGGCCGGCGCGGACGACTTCACCGCGGACGAAAACGGCTACGAGATCGTGACCGAACCAAACGACTTCGAGCAGGTACACAAGGCGGTCGAGGAGAAGGGCATCGCGACGCTCTCGGCGGAGGTGACCTCCATCGCCCTGCAGACGACAGTCGTGGACGACTCCGGTGCAGCGACGCTATCTCGACTGGTGGATGCGCTCGAGGAAAACGACGACGTCAGCGACGTGTTCACCAACGCCGAGTTCCCCGAGGGCTCCTAGCCGCCGAGACCCGTGATTCGCTCCGAGTGGCTGTACACGTTGAACGTGTTGCCCCGCAGAAAACCAATCAGCGTCTGGCCGCTCTCCTGCGCGAAATCAACCGCCAGGCTCGACGGCGCAGAGACGGCGCAGACGACCGGAACGCGCCCGGCGAGCGCCTTCTGCAAAATCTCAAATGACGCCCGGCCGCTGACCATTAGCACGCGGGCCTCGAGCGGGAAATCCCCATCAAGCATCGAGCGACCAAGCGCCTTGTCCACGGCATTGTGTCGGCCAACGTCTTCCCGCAATGTGAGCAACTTTCCGTCAGCGTCGAACACACCGGCGGCGTGCAGTCCGCCGGTTTTGTCGAATGTCTCCTGCCCGGCTCGCAGCCGGGCCGGGAGCTGCAGCAGCGTCTCCGCAGCAGCCAACGGCTTGGGCTTGGCCAGAGGCGGGAAGTGCCCGTGCACGGACTCAATCGATGCCTTGCCGCACAGGCCGCAGCTGGAACTGGCGTAAACGTTGCGCCTAAGCTTGGCCAGATCCACCCCAGCCTTGGGCGCGAGAAACACATTGAGCACATTGCCATGCAGCGCCGCCTCGCCCTGCTGGCACGGAGCAACCTCGAGCACATCACCCGGCCCTGCGATCACCCCTTCGGACAATAGGAAACCCAGCAAGAGTTCCTCGTCGTGCCCAGGGGTGCGCATGGTCACCGCCACCGACTCGCCCCGAACGCGAATTTCAAGCGGCTCCTCCCTCGCCACCGAGTCCTCCGCCGCTTGGGCAGGCGAGTCCTGTTTCCAACGCATAATGCGCGTGGCGGAGGCCCGAGGATCGGACGGTTGGTTGGTATCCGATGGCATGTCTCGGTTGCTGCTACCAGATTGGCCCGCGGGAGGAAAGAAGGATTTGACAACCTGGCCGGCCGGCGTTACCGGTTCGCCAGTGTGATGAAGAATTGGACAACTATCCTGAGTGGCGTTGCCGCCGGCGTCTTGACTGCCGGCTGCAACGGTGGAGATGAGACGGGAGCGGGCACTGCTGCGTTGGATCCCAACGTGACTCCCTACCCGCTGGAAACCTGCCTTGTTGCCGACAAGAAACTGGGCAGCATGGGCAAGCCACACGAGTTTGTTCATGAAGGCCGGCAAATCAAGTATTGCTGCATTGGCTGTGATGATAAGTTCAAGGCCAACACGGCCAAGTATCTCAAGAAGTTCGACGATGCGGTCGCCGCAAACACGGCGGGCAATGCCGCCGATGCCAACAGCGAACCGGCCAAGTAAGCAGCACGACTCATTTCAAAGCGCCCGGGCAACCGGGCGCTTTTTTTGCGCTTGCCCAGGCGCTTGGCTTTGACATCACCAGCGCTTGTCCTTCAAATCCCCGGGTGATGACTGAGACAACCCGTCGAACTTTTCTCCAGCAAACATCCCTCGCATCTGCGGCTGCTACAGTTGGCATCGGCTGTTCAACCATCCCGCCGGCCAAGCGCTTGGCCAAGCGCGGACCGGTCATCATCTCCACCTGGGGATTCGGTAAACCGGCCAACGAACTCGCCCTGCGCACGCTGCAGGATGGCGGCTCGGCGCTGGACGCCGTCGAGCAGGGCATCCGGCTGGTTGAGGTTTCCGGCAACTCCTCCGTCGGGCTGAGTGGCAAACCCAACGCCGCCGGGGTGACGCAACTCGATGCCTGCATCATGAACGGACCGGGGCACCAGGCCGGGAGCGTTGCTGGTGTTGAGGGCGTGGCGCATCCCATTTCCGCCGCACGGTTGGTGATGGAAAAAACCCCGCATGTGATGCTCGTCGGCCGCGGTGCCGGCTGGTTCGCCAAGGAAGAGGGGCTGAAGGTACTCGACACGGCCAAGGACGAGGCCAGTTACAAGGCGTGGCTGGCCGCACAAAAGAAATCATCGCCCGGCAATGGGGACAAACCGGATAACCACGACACCGTGACCCTGATCGTGCTCGACACCAACGGCGATCTTGCCGGCGGCTGCTCCACCAGCGGCTGGAGCGGCAAGATACCGGGGCGCGTTGGCGACTCACCCATCATTGGCAGCGGACTCTACGTCGATAACGAAGTCGGCGGCGCCGGAGCCACGGGGCTGGGAGAAAACGTCATGCGCTACTGCGCATCTTATCAGGTCGTTGAGAATATGCGCCTCGGTATGTCACCCACCGAGGCCTGTGCAGAGGCAATCCGGCGCATCGCCAGAACCGACCCGGCCGGAATGGATCTCGCGATCAACTTCATCGCCATCAACAAACAGGGCGAGTTCGGTGCCGCCGGAACACAGGTCAACTTCCCCTACTCTGTCACCACGCCCGATTTCAGCGAAGTCCGCAAAGGCCAAGCCCTTGGCCTGGCCATCCAAAAAGAGGGCGGCAACGAGTAAAAAACAAAGCTGTACACCCCACAACGTCAAGAGCGGTTCGTGCTGGGGAGGCGCAATCACTCGACGGTCAGCGGGCTGTCGAAGTGGGTGAGGCTGATATCCTCGGTGTTGGCCTTGTGCTGGCCGAGCCGTTCGCCCCGGGACGCGTGGGACAACATGCCTTCCGTGTGGGCAGTTCCGGATCCCTCTCATTCGTTGGCCGGCGGATGCGTGTGCACCGAGATGGTCGCGCCAGCTTCGAACTTTCGTAGCACCGTCACCGCTGCGGTCGTTTCGTCCTTATGCAGGATTTTCAACCGCATGCCATCGTACGGACCGGGTTCCCACGGTTAGTCATCCGCTTGGACAACGTACGGAACATTACTCATCCTTCACCGGGTTGGTAAGTGCACCGATTCCTTCAATCTCGATGGTGATCTCGTCGCCGTCCTTGAGCAACACCGGGGGAGTGCGGGCGAATCCGACACCGTGCGGAGTGCCGGTGAGGATCACTGTCCCGGCTGCCAACTCCGTGCTGCCGCTGAGGAACTCGATCAACGTGGGCACATCGAAAATCATGTCGTCGGTGTTCCAGTCCTGCATCACTTCGCCGTTCAACACAGTCTTGATGCCAAGCGCGTTCGGGTTTGGAATCTCGTCGCTCGTCACAAGCACCGGGCCAAGCGGGCAGAAGGTGTCGAACGTCTTGCCGCGACACCACTGTCCGCCGCCGCCATTCTTTTGCCAATCACGGGCGCTGACATCGTTGGCGCAGGTGTAGCCGAGCACGTAGTCAAGTGCGTTGGCCTTCGATACATTTTTGCAATCCTTACCTATGACAACGGCCAGTTCGCATTCGTAATCCACCGCCTCGCTCTTGAGCTTGGTGGGCAGCAGGATGGGGTCGCCTGGGTTCTGTACTGTGCTGGGCATCTTCATGAAGAGCACCGGATTTTCTGGGATGTCCGCGCCACCTTCCTCTGCGTGCTTGCGGTAGTTCAGGCCGATGCATAGCACCGACACCGGCTTCACCGGTGCGAGCAGTTTGTTAACGCTGGCAGTCTCGCCGGTGTCTTCGTGATCGCTGAAAATGCAGCCCTCGATGCGGGTGACAGAGCTGTCCTCGTGCTGGGCACCGAACTGCACCTTGTCCTGATCGTTGAGATATCGAACTACTTTCATCTTGATTGCAGACCGGCAAGATACCAATGCGATTGGCCAAGCGACAAGGAAAAGAAGTGGCTACTCAGTTGCCCGTCACTGTTATTTCCTCGGGCGTCTCGCCCGAGGTTGAGGCTTGGCCGTGCCCCACTTGGCCCGGCGATCCCGCTCGTGCCGTGTTCGCTTGGGATCGATATATTTGCCAGCCTGCACCGGCTCATGGGATGCCTTGGCAAACGCCTTCATCTTGGCCAAGCGCGCGGTATGTTTTGCCGCGACATCCGTCGTTTCGCTGATGTCCCGGCTCAGGTCATACAGTTCCCAAGGGCGATTGGGCTTGGTCTGGATCGCCTTCCACAGCCCCTGCCGCACCGCGGTTTGACCACGAAATTCCCAGTACAGCATTTCGTGTTTTTTTGTTTGCGCTTGGCCAAGCAGCGTCGGGAGGAAGGAGATGCCATCGATATCGCCGGGCACCTTTGCGTCGGTCAACTCCGCCAGCGTCGGCAGGACGTCTGGTTGATAAAAAATCAGGTCACTCACTTGTCCGGCCTTGATCCTTCCGGGCCATCGAACGAGATAGGGGATTCGCAAACCGCCCTCGAACAGGTTGCCTTTTCCACCACGGAACTCCGCGCCCGTCTTTGGATCCACGTTGGGGCCGAAGAAACCTCGCGGATGCTTTGTGCTGCGGAACCGGTCCTGCCCGCCGTTGTCGCCGGTGAAAAAAACGATCGTGTCATTCTCCAGTTTCAACTCGCGCAACAGGTCAAGCACCTGCCCGACATTGTGATCCACCATGCTCACCATCGCCGCATAGTTCTTCACATCCTGCGGAATGGCCGGATCCTTGATCCACGTCTCGCCTTCGTACAGCTTCCATGCGGGGTCATCTGCGGGAATGTCGTACATGCCGTGAGGGGGCGTGATCGGAAAGTAGCAGAAAAATCGGTTGTCCTTGTTCTCACGGATGAACTTCAGCCCCGCCTTCATGATCGGGTAATGCGAGTATGACTCGCCAGAGCGGCCGCCGATGTTGCCCTTCAACTTTATCTCCTTACTGTTGCGGACGAGGTACGGTGGATAAAACGAGTGCGCATGCACCTGGTCATAGTAACCGTAAAAGATATCAAAGCCGTGCTTCTCAGGTACCCCGGTTGAGTCGCGGCCGCCGCAGCCCCACTTGCCAAAGCCGCCTGTGGCATAACCGATTCCCTTGAGGATCGAGGCGATGGTGGATTCGCCTTGGCGCAGCGGTGTGCCGCCATCGTTCGCCCGCACCGAGGCATGGCCGGCGTGCTTGCCGGTCATAAGGTTGCAGCGGAGCGGCGCACAAACAGGCGCGCCTGCCAGCGCGGAAGTGAAGCGGATGCCCTCCATCGCAAAACGGTCTATGTTTGGCGTCTTGATGTAGGGATTCCCCATGTGCGACAGCTCGTAGTACGCGAGTTCATCGGACATGATATAGACGATGTTCGGTTTCTTCGCCGCCAGCGCCGTAGAAACCAAAGCTGCGAAAGCTCCAATTGAATAAAGCATACGGGAACGCATACAGAAAGACTACCGACGTGCGAAGTCAAATGCAACCAACGGGCTCACTACTCAACTTCGTCCAGAGTTTTTGTCTCGCTTGAAATCGCAGGACTGACAGAGTGGCTGCATGGCACACGCATCTTTCAAAGTAGGGGATATCACTGCCGTCATTGGCGACAACGCCGAGCAAGGTGGCCACCGGGCCGGCTACAATGGAGTCTGGGATTTCCGGCACCGCACAAGCACACGCAATCTTTTTGTTCCAGCCTATGCTGGGCTGAACCTTGAGCATATTTTCAACGGTGAAACCGAGTTCACCAATAGGGACATCTTCTTCGAACCTCGTCGAGCGTCGATGACATTCAAGAAATTCAATGAACGGCAGGCCGAGCTGCACCAGCCTGCGACGCCCAACTTTCATGTGGAGAGCACCACCCGGTTCACCCTTCGAGCCCCGTGGTATCTCGATCTGGATTTCCGCTGCAAGCCACACCAGCACGTGCACGAACGCGGCTGGTTCGGCTGCTTCTGGGCGAGCTACATCAATGGCCCCGCCGACAAAAGCTTCTACTTCCCAGGCGGATGGCAGGATGGCGAGTCAATTTGGATGCAGCTCTGCACCCAGGCACACGACGACGAAAGTACCGTTCTCTCTCATGGAGACGATTTCAAACTCACCTGGCAGGAGGATACACACGACGCGCTCTTTAAATACCTCTCCCGTATGCGGTACACCAAGCCGTTTTACTACGGGAATTTCGAGAACCTTGTCTACATCCTGATGTTCAAGCCGGGAACCGACATTCGCTTCACACATTCGCCCAGCGGCGGCGGCCTGAACAAAACATTCAACACCACCAACCCGGCATGGGACTGGCAGTTCATCGTGCCTAACTATGAAGTAATGAAAGAGTATCACTACCAAGCCCGGATCGTGCTGAGACCAAGATGTTCACGCACGGAAATCCTTGCTGAGTATGAAAAATGGGCCGGCGAATAGCCACGGCTTAAATAGTACCACGACCCTTACAAAACCCAAGGAGACATCTGGATAAACATGGCTCCGTCAAGCCAAGAGTCCTGAGAGTGTGCCGGTGCTTTCGGCGAAGCGGTTTAGTTTTAGGCCAAGCACGTTGGCCTGGGTTAGCCAGAGGTTGGCGAGGGGGAGGCCTTGTTTGGGGTTTACGAATTTGCCTTTTTTCTTTGGCACGGGGCCGGAGGTTTCGGAGAGGTTCAGATGCTTGCCGGTGATAAGTTGGCCGCCGCCACTGCCAGCCACCACGATGGGCAATGCGCTGTACTGGTGGGTGGCGCCATCGCCCAAGCCGGAGCCATAAGTAAAAATTGTGTTGTCCAGGAGTGAGCTGCCATTGGCTTCCTCGATGTTAGCCATCTTTTCGACAAGATAAGCATACTGCGCAACATGAAAGAGATCCACCTTGAGCAGGTCGTCGATATACTTGCCTTGATTGTGCGACATGCTGTGATGGCTGCGAGGTTTTTCGAAGAGGCTTTCGAAAAGATAAGGCGTGTCCCAGCGCTCGGGGCCAACCATTAAGGTGGCAACATTGGTGAGGCCAGATTGCAAAGCGACAACCATCAGGTCACCCATCAGGCGGATGTATTCTCCGCGCGGCAAATGAGCCTCGGCCGGTTCGGCAAGCTTCACTTTTTTTAACTCGCCTTTCATTCGCTCCAGGCGGTCGACCTGTTTTTCAATGGTTCGAATGGAGTCAAAATATTCGCTGAACTTCTGCTGGTCCGCATAGCCGAGTTGGCGTTTTAGCGAGCGGGCGTCTTCCAGCACGAGGTCGGTGATGTTGCGGTACGCCTGAAGTTCTTGTGTGCCAAACAACCGCCGGTACGCCTTGCGCGGGTCACGCATGCTTGGAGCCACGTGGCCGGTGCCGTACCATGAGATGTTGTCAAAATGAATCGATTCCTTGTTGTCCTTGTGGCTGTTGCTGCTGAACTCCAGCGTTCGGAAGGGCGTGTTAGCGCCGAGTTGTTCGCCGAGGATATGGTCCAGCGTGCGTGCCTGCGGATAAGGCGACTGCTTCACCGTGAATGTTCCCGCGCTGGTGAGGAAACATGAAGCACATTGCGCATGCACATCGGTGCCGGGTTGGAAGGTGCGATCCATGCCGGTGATGAGCGTGACTTTGTCCTTCACTTTTTCGAGCGGATGCAGCGTGGGCGTCAATTTGAGCGGATGCACGCCAACGGGAATGCGCGCGCCATTGCCGAGCGGCTGGCGGTCAGAAGTAAACTTCGGAATGGGGCCGTTTTCTTCGCCGGGAAAAAATCCACGCCGCACCACGCCAATCGGCACATAATAAAATGCCGCGCGCTTGGCAGGCCGTTGATTGGCCGCCGCAAGGCTCATGCTCTGAAGCCAAGGCAGGCTCAATGCGGCCCCGCCCAGTCCCCGCAAGAAAGTACGTCTGGAAGCGTGCGTCATCGTGTTAACTTGATACTGTTTTTCGGCGATTTTGACGAGACTAATTCTGAACGGGGCTGACTGACGAACGGTGCACTCTGCACCACTTCGTGAAGGAGGGTTTGCAAGCGGAAATCCCCGGCGATGGTTTTCTCGGTGATGCGATCCAGTGCGGACACATCGGCGGGCGTGAGGCCTCGGCCCAACGCGTAGGAAAGCATATGGCCGGCAAAGGCGTGCGTGAAGCGGTTTTTCTCGGCAAGGATGGCATCCTTGAATTCCACCAGGTTGGTGAATGTATGCCTGCGAAAGAGCACACCCGAGGCATCCACCGAGCGGCCGTTTTCGTAGCTGTCGCGCCAGCGGCCGACAGGATCAAAATTCTCCAGCGCAAAGCCGAGCGGATCGAGCTTGGCGTGGCAGCCGGCACAATCTGAACGTTCACGGTGCGCAGCGAAGCGTTCCCGGAGCGTCAGGTTTTTCTCCGCCGCCTTGGGTTTCTCCAGCGGCGGCGCATCGGCTGGCGGCGGTTCAGGGGGGGTGTTGAAAATCACCCCGGCAATCCATGCGCCGCGCGTGATCGGCTTGGTCTCGTCCGGGCCGGAGGTCATCGTCATCACCGCCGCGGTGGTAATCACCCCTCCCTGCCGGCGATCGGTTACCGGTTGTCGAGTGAACTGCATAGTAACCGGCCCACCGATTTTTCCCGTTGGCTCGTCGCCATACCATTTGCGCAAGCGACCCGACCGGTAAGTGTAGTTTGAATCAATGAACTCAAGAATCGATCGGTTCTCGATGAGCACTGTCTCAAACAGCAGCAACGGCTCCATCATCATGTCCATCGTGGTGCGATAGTTTGGTGCCGCATAGAAAAAGTCCTTATACTTTATTTCATCAGGCACAGCGGACACGATACGGTCGAGCTGCAGCCACTGTGACGGGAAGCTATCACAAAAGCGCTTGAGCTTGGGGCTGGCAAGCATGCGGTTTACCTGCGCTGTGCGAACAGCCGGCTTGGCCAAGTCACCGTTGCCCGCAAGTTGAAGCAATTCGTCATCAGGAATGCTGCCCCACAGGAAGAATGACATACGCGAGGCCAGATCGTAGCCATCCATCGACTTCGTCTTGCCCGTGGCAGCCGGCTGGTTGTACAGGTACAAAAACCGGGGTGAGGATAATACAGCAGAAGCCGCTTCCTTCATCGCGCCGGTAAAGCTCATCCCCGCATCGATTTGTCGGAGCGCGTGTTGCGTGTAACGATTAAGCAGGTCCTCCTTCACGGGTCGACGAAAAGCGTGCGTCATGAACCGACGCAGCCGGATGCGCACCGCGTTCTTCACCTCACCCTCCGTCGGTTCCCAAAAAAACTCCCCCCAAATGCCGACTGTAAGTCGGTCGAAATTCGGGCTCTCCACAATACGCCGGCTGAGCTTGAAAAATGCCTCCAGCAGAATCGGCGACAGCGATAGATGATCGCCGCGGTTGTCAAATCCGTGTTCCGCACGCGGATCCTGCGGAAACGGCCCCACCCCTGCCAACCGAGGCTCGATAAGGCCTGACTTGCCCAACGGACGACTGCTCACCGTCACCGTGTTCGGCATCTTTCGCACCTTACCGCCTAGCGCCTTGGTGAAATAGTCCGAGCGATCGCGCATCATCTTTTCCGGCAACGGAAAAACGGAAACCTTCAGCCTGAACAAATCCTGCACTGCGTTGTTGTACTGCAGCCGGTTCATTCGCCGGATAGGGGTGGGCGCGTAGCCCAACTCGGCCGCGACTGAACGTAGAAGCTTTTGGAGGTCGGCCACCGCCACTGCGCGTTCTCCGGGCTTCAGCGGCGGCTCTTTTTCCGGCGGCATCTCACCCACCTCCAACACATTGAGGATCGTCTGCAACATCTCCACATCCCCTGAAAGCCCCGCCGCCGTTTTGATGTTCAGCAGGTTAAGCTCCCCCTTCACCTTGCCGTCCCTGCCGTGGCACTTGACACAACGGCTTTTAAGAAGTGCGAGGGCCGCGTCGCCGCTGGCCGCTTGAGCCGTGCCAGCCAGCAGAAAAATTAAAATGCCAATCCAAAATTGCATTCCGTGTAAGGTGGCGTCACCCGTGATTTACGTCAACTGCTTCTGTGTTTGTCTTCTCACCCCTCACTAAAAGCACAGCTGGGATTGTTAAATGCGGGAGATGTTTCATGTTTCCTTAGAAACGAATCCATTCACTTGGTGGAGTGTAATATGCATCAAACAACAACTCCAAAACACCAAATTTCCAGGCGATTATAGTTATAACGCTGAAAAGAATGAAAATAACCAGCAAATATATCTTATATCCTTTTGACATATCTGTTTTCGATTCTACTTCACTTTAATTTTTGATTCCTCACCCGTATTGCTGCCGTGTTTGCGGAGGAGGCCAGCTGGTTTCAACGCCGATCTTACGGAGGAAGTCCTGAAAAGAAGAAATAAGCTTGGGCTTTTCCCAAATCGCCTTTGGCTGTACGGAATTCGCGATCGCTGTTGCAGCCAAATGACCAGCGACCTCACCTATGTTCCACTCTATTGGATGGAGGCGATAGCAGCCGTTGGTGATATGTGTTGTGCCAATGTTCTTGCAGCAAGCGATGAGGTTGCTGACTCGCTGGGGAATGAGGGCGCCCAGTGGCAACTCAAACGGCAATGCCGCGAAGTCAATGTAGTTGTCACCCCCCGTGCTCGGATGCAAATCGATTTGGTAATGACCAATCCCTACCGAGTCATGGTAGCGTATTGCTTTAACTTGGCTTTCCTTTTTGCCCATCACTAATGCCCGGTTTTCCCTGCCACAATCCTGCTCAACAATTGTGGTCAGGGCCCTAATCCTCCGCGACTCCCTGACGTACGGATATTTGGCCAAGCCGTCATTCGTTCCCATAACATCCTTTCTAAGTCTCAAACCGGGCCAACCCTCTCCTCCATCATCTCTAGGGGCCTCGGTTTGCAGCCAGTAAAGCAGCGACAAACTCAACTGCTTGGATCGAGCGATATGCCGGCTGCGCTCCGCGTCTGAAACGCCGACAAGGTTGCCAAGAAAATAATCATTTTGAGGCCAGTTGATCAGACTGATGTCCCTAAAACCGCTCCCTGGCTTAATATTTGACTTGGCGAGAATTCGCCGATAGGTCCAGAGATTGATAATACCAATCTTTTGTGGTCCCTTGGGATTGAATCCCAACCGCTTGGATGTACCACTCGACGGATGCGTGTAGTTGAAATCAAGCAAGCGCCCTGGCCATGCGGGTATCAATTCCGGGATATACCCACCCCAGAAATCGTACTCTTTTGGCTTGTCGATCACGTGTTCCTCTCCAACAACATGGTCAATGGCAAGGCACATGGTGAACGCCTGCTGATTGCCAGGGGAAGCCCTATCTGGCATGTGCAGTTCACCGGTCTGTTTTTTGCCCTCCGTACCGGTGACATGCTCGCAATTGGCCAATGGCAACAAGTCACCCAGTTCCGTTGCATCGGCGAAGATCGAACCGGCCAAGATAAGCGAATGCCCGGTCCCCATGTTAAACACCTCAACAGAGCGAATATTGTCACGAACCAATTCAGCGGCAATCGGTTTTGTTTGCATCAGCAGCGTCAGTTTCCCCTTGGCTTGAAACGGAGCAAGCAGTGCCTCAAGGCAGGCTAGCGCTACCCTCGGCTCATGGCATAGGCGAGACACCGAACCGCTGCCTGGATTGAGAGTCTTTAGCTGCCTCGCCTTGTCCGTGAGAGGGTAGTAGCGGCGGTAATAATCCCGAATCGCGTTGCGGAACTTCCGGTAAGTTCGGGTGCAACCGAACGATTCAATCCAACGATGTTCATCGGGCGGGACACCCTGCGAGGTTAACTGACCGCCGATCCAGTCAGTTTCCTCGGTCATGATCACCGTCAAGCCGGAACTTAAAGCTGACAATGCAGCCGCGCAGCCGCCAAGCCCGCCACCGATAACAACCAGATCCGCCTTTAATTCCTTCCTCTTCGACTTGACCAATCGACCGGAAAGCGAGTTGCACCCAGGTAAACCAACCGCTGTAATTGCCAACCCGGCCCCCAACCTGACAAAGCTGTCACGACGATTCATTATTTTCCACTAAAAGGGCGCTTGGCCAAACACGGCTTGGGTCACTTCAGCCAGATTGGCTGAGAGATGACTCCGTTTGCAGCGACATCCCAGGCCTCGATTCGCACCCAGGTCTTGCCGGTGAGGTCGAGCGTCTCGGAGAGAGCCTGTTTCCCGAAGGGGCCGGTGCCGGAGAGGTCAATGCGTTTGCGGTGAACCTCCTTGCCGTCGCCGGTGATGATCTCGGCGAAGGCCATGGGGAAGGTCCATGTCAGCCCAGCCTCTAGCTTCGCCTTCCCGAATGCATTGATCTTGAGCGTCTCACCGGATGCCTTGCCTCCCACTGTGAATCGCGGCAGGAGCACCTCGCCGGTAGAGATGAAAAAGGCACCGTCCCGCAACGCCTTCAGCACAGGCGCCCAGCCATCCCCGTAGCGGGGGATGCTATCAAGCCGCAGGTAGTTGACGTTGGCGTGGGCATAAAACTCAGTGGTGTGGTCGACTTCAAAAATGTCCACCTCACCCAGAATATATTTATTGGCTCCCCAGTTGGCGGTGTCGTCCAGCAGGTCGAGCACGCGCCAGCCTAGGCGCGTGCGGGAGAGATCGGCAGGCATGGCCTTCCACGCGCCACCGAGGTAGTGGTCTGACTTGAAAAATGTCTCCTCACGGTAACGATCCGGGTAGCCGGTGGAACCCTTGATCCGGGGATGTGCAGCCCACATCAATCCCTTCTCCAGTTCCATCATCTTCAACACCTCCCCAGCACTGCCGACATGATAGACTCGGCCATACTCGGGATGCTCCTCGATGAACGGTTTGTCCTTTGCGCGATTCAGCACCCACATCACCGGGCGCGGAAAAAAACTGATCCAATGGCCGCCCAGGTGCACGTTAGGTTCTTCGCCGGGCAACAACAGCAACTCCCCGTCCGACAGCCGGGCGCACTCGTCGTGCATCGCCTTCAGCAGCGGCAGGGTTTTTCTGTGGTCACGCCGCGCGCGACCAAGCCGGTTGTGAAATTCGGCCAAGTGCACAATCTGGATACCGGCGTTCTTGAACACATCCACAAACTCTGGCTTGCGAACCGCCTTGGGAACCCCCGCTGATGAATCCTTTTCCAATTCCTCTATGTATTGGGTCGTGTGCTCGATGTGATAGTGGCTCGTAAACGTCTTGTGACCGGGCAGCGCCGGAAACCGGTCGCCGTTCGTGTATGCCTTCACGCGCTCAAACAGCTTGCCTCCCCGATCGCGTGACGGCAGCCAGAACACCCCCAACTTTTGCTCCGTACCCGGCGGTGCGTTGAACCAAGGAATCCACCGCCGGTCCCCAAGACGGTCCTGCCGGATTCCAATCCCAAATTCCTCCACGCGGTCCATGAAGCCCGCCCCCCACCACGTGAAGCCCAAGTTATACGCCTCGTCGAGCGGATAAAAATAACGGTGCGGCGGTGGGAAAACCGCAACACCACCGCTCGCCGTTTCGAGTGCGATCGTTCGGTTCCGGACCTTTTGCGGGGCAGCATCACGCGACGCGGCGTCCGCCCGATGCACCTTGTCATCAAGGCCAATCCACGAGACCGAATTCCCCGCAGGATCACAGGTTACGCCGGCATGATAAAGCAGCGCACGCGCATCCTTCTGTGTTTGGACGATCGCCTGCACATGAATCAGATCGCAACCGGCATAGAGCGTGAAACGCAGTTTCCCCGAGAAGGCGTCGCCTTCCAGCCGATCAAACTCGACGAAGCATCGCCGACCGACACTGCGAACCGTTGCAGACTTGAGTTTTAGGTTGAGCAGACCCGACTCGCTTGGCTTACGGTCGACCCGGTCAAAAAAAATCGTCCAACCGCCACGCTTCTTCAGGTCTCGTTTACCGACCGTCAGCACCGTCACCGGGTTGGCATCACGCAGCACCACGACCGGTTCGCTATCGCCCGACCCCACGGCGATCGACCGTACCAGAGCGCCTTGGCCGGAGACATCCAACGTCAAAACCGTGATCCCCTCGGGCGTCTCCCACCGGGCCGTCAAAGAGTCATCTTTAGCATTCACCTTCACCCCGCAGTCCGGGTCGTAGGTAGTCATGTCCACGGGAACACCCTGCACGGTCAGACCCCAGGCAAACGCCGCGGTGGAAACAAATACCCTGATCCATCGAAACCAAATTGAGTGTCGGTAAGTCAAAGTCATGACGGGGCGGAGTGCTAGTTTGTGTGAGAAAAAAAGATGGAGCCAGTGGTCGGGATTGAACCGACGACCTGCTGTTTACGAAGAAGCTGCAATGTAAAAAAAGCCCTTATTCTATCAATCTAAAGTGTGATTGTTTTCCGATGTGCACATTTCCTAGCAATTAAGCGGATTCATTTGACAGAAAATTGACAGAAAAAAATCAGCTTTGCTTGCGCCGTTCATTTCCCTTCAGCTTTCAATTCTTCCCCTGTCTTGCTGGCGTGTTTGCGGAGGAGGTTAGCGATTTTTTTTTGCTTCCACTTGATGGCCATGTCTAGCGGTGTTTTTCCAACATTAGTTTTAGCATCAACACTAGCTCCGTTTTCTAAAAGCACCTTGGCGACTTCGTAACGACGACTATTGACTGCCTCGTGTAGTGCAGTTCCAAAAATTGTTGATTCATTAACACTAGCTCCCTTTGAAATAAGAAATTCAGCAATTTCCTTTGTTCCTGCTGCCATTAAAGGAGTATAACCTTGACGATTTTTTTGATTCACATCCGTACCAGATTCTAAAAGTTTCTCTACAGTTTCAAGATCCCCAATGTTCGCAGCCTGATAGATTGTCATTTTATATTCACCTCTTTCCCCACCGTTTTTTCGGATTAACTCTTCAGTTTCAGCTCTTTTTCCTGTTACAGCAAAATCTAGCGGTGTTCTGCCTTTCCGATCTTTCACATTTACATCTGCACCTTTCTCGATAAGCAGTTCGGCGATTTCCGTGGTTGCCACATGATGCAAAGGAGTTGCTCCGTCCACAGCTTTCACATTTACATCCGCACCTTTCTCGATAAGTAGTTCAGTAATTTCTTTTTTGACCTTTCGTGTTTTGGCTGCCAAATGAATAGGTGTTTGTCCTTGTTCATTCTTCGCATTCACATTTGCACCAGCAGCTAGATGTTGTTTAACTAATTGTATGTCATTGTCACTAACCGCGCCATGTAGAGATTCTTTTGCTCTTA
>JASMKO010000016.1 GCA_030749225.1 Verrucomicrobiota bacterium | reverse complement strand
GGGCAAATTTATTGCGGACAAGCGCGACTCCAAGGACAAGCGCGACGAATTAATCGACCAACTGGTGGGCAGCGCTGAATATATTGACCACTGGACCAACAAGTGGGCTGATCTGCTTCAGGTCAACCGCAAGTTCCTCGGTACCGAGGGCGCTGCGCAGTTCCGCAAATGGATTCGAAACGAGGTAGCCAACAATACACCGTACGACCAGTTTGCCCGCAAGGTGATTACGGCAAATGGTTCTAACAAGGACAACCCGGCTGCCTCCTACTTCAAGATTTTGCGTGACCCGGCCGCGATCATGGAGAACACGACACACCTGTTTTTGGCCACACGCTTCAATTGTAACAAATGCCACGACCACCCGTTCGAGCGTTGGACACAGGATCAGTACTATGAGACCACCGCCTACTTTGCCCGAGTGAGCCTGAAGAAGGATGACAAGTCCGGTGACAAGCGCATTGGAGGTACGGCTGTCGAGGGGGCCAAACCGTTGTACGAAATCATTTACGATCGTAAGGAAGGCGAGACGAAGCATGACCGTACCGGTGCTGTGACCGCTCCGGCCTTCCCTTTTGCGACGGATCATAAAACTCCTGAGAAGGGCAACCGCCGTGAGTCATTCGCCGCCTGGCTGACCGCGCCGGCCAACCCGTACTTTGCCCGGAGCTACGTCAACCGTCTCTGGGGCTATCTGACCGGCACCGGTATTATCGAGCCGATTGACGACATCCGCGCAGGCAATCCGCCAAGCAACCCCGAGTTGCTCGATTGGCTGACGGCGCAATTCGTCGAAAGCGGCTTTGACGTGCCGCACCTGGTGAAAACGATCACCAAGTCGCGCACATACCAGCTGAGCGTCAAGACGAACAAGTGGAACGAGGACGACACGATCAACTACTCGCACGCCAAGGCACGCCGCCTTCCCGCTGAGGTATTGTTTGATGCCATTTACCGCGTGACCGGCACCAAGAGTAAATTTCCAGGCGTGCCGGAGGGCACCCGCGCTGCGCAACTACCGGATGCCGGCGTGAAGATGGCCGACGGCTTCCTTGGTAACCTCGGCCGCCCGGCCCGCGAGAGCGCTTGCGAGTGCGAGCGCTCCAACGAGCTGCAGCTAGGCCCGATTATGGCGCTGGTCAGCGGCCCGACCGTGGGTGTCGCAATCGACTCGAGCGACAACGCCATCACCAAGCTGGTGGCCTCGGAGGCGGACGACGAGAAACTGATTGACGAGCTGTTCCTGCGTGTGCTCAACCGCCATGCAGCGCCAACAGAGGTCGAGGCAGCCAGGCAAACGATCGTCGACGTGCGGGCCGAGCACCAAACCGCGCTGGACCAGTTGGCCAAGTTCGAAAAGGAAATCGAGCCGCGCGAGGCCAAGCGGGCCAAGGCGCGCGAGGAGGCCATAGCCATGGCCAAGGGCCAGCTTGGGGATTACGAGATGGAGATTGCCCCGCGCGAGGCCGATGCCGACCGCAAACAGAAGGAACGGATCGCCAAGGCCGAGGCGGGGCTGAAGGGATACGATGAGACCTTGGCCAAGCGCTTGGCCAAGTGGGAGGAGACCGCTGCCAAGACCACCCGGTGGACGGCGCTTGTGCCGGGTGAACTCAAGGCGACCAACGGGTCGAAACTGGAGAAGCGCGACGGTGGTGTGGTGTTTGCCAGCGGCAAGCTTGATCGGACAGTTTACACCGTAAATGCTGACACGGATCAGGTTGGCATCACCGGCGTTCGGCTGGAACTCCTCGCCGACGACAAGCTGCCGAAAAAAGGCCCGGGCCGCAGCGACGACGGAAACTTCGTGCTGACTGAGTTCGCCCTGAAGGCCATCGCCACCGGCGAGGGGCAGGGGCGCAAGACGACTAAAGTCGCCTTTGCGGATGCCAAGGCGGACTTCAGCCAGAAAAACTTCGAGGCAAAGAAGGCTGTCGATGGCAAGGTTGACAACAGTGGATGGGCGTCGCACCCGAAGCTGGGCACCGACCGCACCGCGCTCTTCATCCCGAAGGAGCCGTTCGGCGTTGAGGGCGGTTCGCGGCTGACCTTCACGCTCAACCAGAATTATAATGGCAAAAAGCATTCGATCGGTAAGTTTCGCCTGCTTGTGACCACCGACGAGAAGGTGGAGATGGGCTACCCGTCGGACATCGGCGCAATCCTCGCGACCGCCGTGGACCAGCGTAGTGACGAACAGCGCAAGCGGATCATCGACTATTTCAAGTCGGAGGACTCGGATCTTGCTGCCAGAAACAAGGAATTGGCTGAGGCGAAGAAACCGAGGCCCGTGGACCCGAAGCTGAAGGGATTCAAGGACGCCTTGGCCAAGGCCGAGCAGCCATTGAAGATCGACCCGATATTGGCCGAGCTGCGACGGGCTGTCGAGTTGAGCGGGAAGCACCAGGAACGCATCCGGCTGACTGCGGCACAGGACATCACTTGGGCGCTGATCAATAGCCCGGCCTTTCTTTTCAACCGTTGACTCGGCCCGGAAAAATGGTAGATTTTTCGAAACGGGATTGTTTTAGTTAAATAAACCAGTGAATAGACTATGATCACGATACCAGGAGAACCCGGAAAGGACTTGTGCGATCCGCACTTGAAGGTGACCCGACGCGATCTGCTCCGCATCGGCGGTTCAGGCATCCTAGGCCTGTCGCTGGGCAACATACTCAAGCTGCAGGCGCGGGCGGCTAGTGCCGGCCATGTCGGTGGCCCCGGCTGGGGCAAGGCTAAGCACGTCATCCTCTGCTATCTGCAGGGCGGCCCGAGCCATCTCGACTTGTGGGATCCGAAACCGGACTCACCCGACAACGTGAAGTCCATCTTCAAGCCGATCCCGACCAAGATTCCCGGCACCCACTTTACCGAGTTGATGCCCAAGCTGGCCAAGGTCAACGACAAGATGTCGATGATCCGCTCTATGAGCTACACGCCAAATGGCCTGTTCAACCATACGGCAGCCATCTACCAGATGATGACCGGCTACACCACCGACAAGGTCAGCCCGTCCGGACAGCTTGAGCCGCCCAGCCCGAAGGATTTTCCGAACTTTGGTTCCAACATCATCCGTCTGCGTCCGCCAACCGAGCCAATGCTGCCATTTGTCATGTTGCCGCGCCCGTTGCAGGAGAGCAATGTGGTTGGCAAGGGTGGCACGGCTGGCTTTCTCGGCAAGTCGTTCGACCCTTATTATCTCTACCCGGACGGCGGCGACATGGACATGAACAAGATGGATCGCATCAAGACCGACGATCTCAAGATGCGTCCCGATGTGTTTGAACTGCGCCTCCGACGTCGTGCCCGTCTTCGCGACGCCATCAACGACGCCTCGCCGGATATCGACAAGGCCGTTGCCAATTTCAAACTCGACGAGTACTATGACCGTGCCCTTAATCTCGTGGCTTCCGGTCGTGCCCGAAACGCATTCGATCTCGCACAGGAATCCGAGGTAACCCGAGATCTTTATGGCCGGAACACTTTTGGCCAAAGCTGTCTATTGGCCCGCCGACTGGTGGAGGCGGGCACACGTGTGGTTGAAGTTGTCTGGCCCAAGGTGGCCAACTCCGACAACCATTCGTGGGATGTGCACTCTGGCCTTCCAAAGCGGATGAAGGATCAATCCGCGCCGATGCTTGACGCAGGCTTGTCTGGCCTGATCACCGACTTGGATCAGCGCGGAATGCTAGATGAGACACTCGTTCTTGCGGTTGGTGAATTCGGCCGCAGTCCACAAAAGGGTGTCAGCACTTCCGGTAATGGTAACAGCGCTGACGGTCGCGACCATTGGCCGTACTGTTACACTGCAGCGATTGCTGGAGCCGGTATCAAGCGCGGTTACGTTCATGGCAAATCTGATCGCACTGGCTCGGCCCCTGTCGAGAATCCCGTTCACCCCGGAGAATTGCTGGCGACGATCTATCACGCATTTGGTATTGATCCCGAGACAATCGTATACAATCACCTCAACCAGCCACGCGAGTTGGTCAAGGCAAAGGCGGTCACCAAACTGTTTGCCTAGGCCAAGTGCTTGGTCAATCGGGCATTGATTTTCAGCCGGTGGGAAACCACCGGCTTTTTTGTGCTTTTTAATGAGTTGGATTGGAAAATTGCACCTTTGATCTCTGAGGCGTTTTGGTGCTATTGACTTTGGGTATTTGGCCGCCGCCGGGGCTAGTGGGTGGCGTTTGCGTCACGTCGGCCGGTCTAGGGTGTTGGCGGCGCTCGTTCTTTAGCTGGCCGGGCGTTGAGCCGGGCCAAGCCAGGTTTGGCTTTTGTTTGCTGCCAACCCCGCTAAAACCGGTGCCGCTTTTTTCGGCCAGATTTTCCGCATGATTGTTTTCAGCATTAAAAAATTCCGCCGTGCACTTCTGGCTATGGTGTGTACGGGCGCTTTGGTGCTTGGTCAGGCGGATACCGGTCTGCAGCAACTCCGTTACGGCAGCCCCGGCCTGACCGTGGATTTGGCAGTTGGGCTTTGGGCTTGGCCCATGCCGATGGATTACGACGGCGACGGCGATCTCGACCTGCTGGTCTCCTGTCCGGATCTGCCGTCCAATGGTACTTATTTTTTTGAGAATCCTGGCGAGGGCGGTGCGATGTCGGTGTTCATGCCGGGCGTCCGTCTAGGCAAAGGCTACCGCAGCATCAGGGCCTCCCGCGTTAGTGGAATGGATCGAATCCTGATTCCGGCTCGCGAGTTTGTGGGCTTCCGTAAAGAAGGGTTTGCCGAGTCGGTGTCGATATTTCCAAGGGAGAACATTCACTCGAACGACATTCGCAACAACCAGTGGAGCCTTTTGGATTACGACGGGGATGACAGAATCGACCTGGTTGTCGGCGTGGGCGACTGGACCGAGTACGGCTGGGACAACGCCTACAACGCCAGAGGCGAATGGCTGAACGGTCCGTTGCACGGTTACGTATACTGGTTGCGTAATACCGGATCGAATGCCAGGCCGGTTTACGGGCCCAAGCAGTTCGTTGAGGCAGGGGGCTCTCCGGTGGATGTTTACGGGTTGCCCACCCCGAGCTTCGCGGACTTCGACGCCGACGGTGACCTGGACCTGGTTTGTGGCGAATTTCTTGATGGTCTGACATACTTTGAAAACGTCGGCTCGCGGAGGCACCCCCGATATCTTATCGGCCAAAGGCTCCGGCACGCCGGCGGCGAGTTGAAAATGGATCTGCAAATGATCGTGCCGGCCGCGATCGACTGGGATGGCGACGGCGACGTGGACCTGATTGTCGGACAGGAGGACGGCCGCGTGGCGTTCGTCGAGCACACCGGTCGTCTGGCTAATGGCGTGCCGATTTTTGCCGCGCCGAGATTTTTCCAGCAGCAGGCGGCGAGCGTGAAGTTCGGCGCACTTTCCACGCCGGTGGCCGTGGATTGGGATGGTGACGGTGACGATGACATCGTGAGCGGTAATACCGCCGGTTACATCGGTTTTTTTGAGAATCTTGGCGGAGGAGCAAGGCCGCGCTGGGCGGCTGGCCGACGCCTAAAGGCCGATGGTAAAGTGATCCGTATTCAAGCGGGTGAGAACGGCAGCATTCAGGGGCCGTGTGAGGCGAAATGGGGTTACACGACGCTCTCTGTGGCGGACTGGGATCACGACGGCTTGCCTGATATTTTGGTAAACTCGATTTGGGGTGAGGTGTTGTGGTATCGGAATACTGGCAGCCGAACGCAGCCGCGCCTAACAGCCGCCCGCCCGGTCGAGGTTGCTTGGCCAAGCGCGCCGCCCAAGCCGAAGTGGTGTTGGTGGAACCCAAGGGGCAACCAACTGGTTACTCAATGGCGCACAAGGCCGGTCGTGGTGGACTTCACCGGCGACGGACTGAACGACTTGGTGATGCTCGATAACGAAGGTTATCTTGCGTTGTTTGAGCGGCGGCGCGCGGGGGGCAAACTTGAGTTGCTGCCGCCACACCGAATCTTTGTGGACGAAGACAACCGGCCGATCCAGTTGAACCCCCATTCCGCCGGCAAGAGTGGCCGGCGAAAGATCGCGCTCGCCGACTGGGACGACGATGGGCGGCTGGATGTGCTGGTCGATTCCGTCAACGCCGACTGGTGGCGCAACTGCGAAACCCGCGCCGGCAATATTGTCCTGAAGCACGTGGGCCCGCTTGGCCAACGACAGTTGGCGTCGCACAGCACCAGCCCGTGTGTCGTGGACTGGGATGGCAACGGCAAGCCGGACCTGCTGCTCGGCGCGGAGGACGGTTTTTTCTACCACCTGCGGCACGAGGAGGCGATCGCTTACCCCGCTAAGGCCACGACTGTGCGCCCCGCCCGCAAGTCCAAGTGAAGGGTAGGCATGGCTGTCCCAGCTGGCCGTACTACCTCGGTGCGCTGGAGACAGCACGCCCACCATCCGCATGGCTAAGCGCGGTTTTTGGCTTTTGTTTGGTGGCAGCTCCGCTACAACCGGCGGAGTTTTTTCAACCCCGAGCCAATGCCGTTTATCCGCTTCATCAGCCGTATCCTTGCCCGCATTCTGTTTCGCCTCCGAATTTACGGCAATGGCGTGCTGGATACGCCTGGGCCGGTGTTGCTGATCCCCAACCATGTGTCGTGGTTCGACTGGTGGTTGGTTGGGCTGTGCGTGGGCGAGGATTGGCGGTTTGTCACCTCCTCGACGCGGGCCGACAGCCACTGGATATTCCGCTTCATGATGGCCAACCGCTACACCTTCCCGGTGGATCATGCCTCTCCGTTTGCCGTGAAGGAGATGGCCAATTTTCTCCAGCGCGGCGGCCGACTGATTCTCTTCGCCGAGGGGCGCATTTCCGAGACCGGCTGCCTGATGAAGCTGTTCGAGGGCACCGGTTTTCTACTCCACAAGACCGATGCTCGGCTGATCCTCTGCCATTTGCGTAACGCA
>JASMKO010000015.1 GCA_030749225.1 Verrucomicrobiota bacterium | reverse complement strand
CTGGCGGCCAGTTGTAAAACAGCCTTCCGCGACTCTTCAGTTGCCATGTGCCGAACTGCGCCATTCCGGGGGCGACCATCAATCCACAAAACCAATCGACCAGCAAGCTTGGCCAAGCGGCGCACTGGCGGGTTGCGCGATGGAGGCCGGTGCCGCTACAATCCATCCATGCGATTTCTCCCTGCCCTTTTCCTGTGGGCGTCGATGGCGGCGGCCCTTCCGCTTGGCCAGGCGGCCCGGCCGAATGTGATCGTGGTGATGACGGATGATCAGGGGTACCCCGAACTCTCCGCGCACGGCAACCCGGTACTCAACACACCGTTCCTCGACAAGCTGCACGCGCAGAGCGTGCGCTTCACCGACTACCACGCCTCGCCGATGTGCACGCCGACGCGCGGCTCGCTCATGACCGGACTCGACCCGGCGCGCCACGGCGCGATCAACGTCAGCAGCGGCCGCACGCTCCTGCGGGCCAACCTCCCAACGATGGCCAACCTGCTCCGCGAACACGGCTACCGCACCGGTATTTTTGGTAAGTGGCACCTCGGCGACAATTACCCGTACCGCCCGCAGGATCGCGGCTTCGAGGAGACGCTGTGGTTCCCTTCCTCGCACATCGGCTCCGTGCCGGATCACTGGGGCAACAACTACTTCGACGACACCTACCGCTGGAACGGCAAACGCAAAAAATTTACCGGCTACTGCACCGACATTTTCTTCGACCATGCCATCGACTGGATGAAACGCCGCTCTGCCGCCGGCGAGCCGTTCTTCGCCTACCTGCCGACCAACACGCCGCACGGGCCGTTTTACGCGCCGGACGAGGACATCGAGGTGATGGAGGAAATGGTGGCCAACGCGAAGCTGCCGCGCATGACGTCCCGGAGCAAAAGCAACCTCGTGCGCTACCTCGCGATGATCCGCAACATCGACACCAACATGGGGCGACTTATGGCATTCCTCGACAAGACCGGACTGGCGGAAAACACCATCCTGCTATTCATGACCGACAACGGCAGCACCTTCGGCCACGCCTACTTTCCCGCCGGCATGCGCGGACGCAAAACCCAACTGTGGGAGGGCGGCCACCGTGTGCCTTGTTTCATCCGTTGGCCTAGCGGCGGCTTCGGCAAACCGCGCGACATCGGTGGCCTGACCCAGACACAGGATTTGCTCCCAACACTCCTCGACCTTTGCAGCATCGAAACCACTCGCAAATTCGATGGCATCAGCCTGGCCCCAGCGTTACGCGGCCAGGCCGCCGTGCCGGCCGAGCGTATGCTCGTGATCAACTACAGCCGCATGCCAGGCAGCCTCGATTTTCCCACGCCCGACTCGCCCTCGATCCTCCGGCGCGAAGGCGGTGCGGTACTTTGGAAACGGTGGCGAATGCTGCGTGACAGCGAACTGTACAACCTAGAGACCGATCCGCTTCAGAAAAAAAACGTGATCGACAGCCACCCGGAAGTGGCAGCGAAAATGCGAGCTCATCTCGACGATTGGTGGACCTCCGTCGGCGACACCGCAAACGAACCTCAGCGGGTGATCATCGGCCACGATGCCGAAAACCCGATGATGCTCACCGCCTGTGAGTGGCTCGACGTGTTCATCGATCAGCAAGGCCAGATCCGGCGTGGCGACCAGAAAAACGGATACTGGGAACTCGACGTCGCCCATTCCGGCCGGTACGAATTCGAGCTGCGCCGTTGGCCGCGCGAGGCCGACCTTCCGCTAGAGGCAGCATATAATGGTCAGGGAGCGCTGCCGATTACCCAAGCTCGGTTGTTCATCAATCGCGAAATGACAACCCAGTCGGTGAAGTCAGGCGACAAAGCCGCAACGTTCACCGTGAACCTTCCGCTTGGCCAAGTTCGTCTGCACACCTGGTTCGCCGAGGGCCGATCGAATCCCATTTGTGGTGCCTACTACGTATACGTGAAACGACTCTGACATGAGCCAAAAAAAATCCTTCCGCTTGGCCAAGTACCTTGCCTTCCTGACCGCCGCGCTCCTGCTGCTGAACAACAGCTTGGCCTCCGAACGCAAGACAGAAAACCTGATTTTAATCACACTCGACGGTTTGCGGCATCAGGAACTGTTTGGTGGGCTTGACCTTGATATTCTCAAGGCAACGACCAAAGACGGCAAACCGGAAGGTACCAAAACGTACAAGCGCTTTTGGGACGAGACAGCAATTGCACGCCGAGAAAAACTCATGCCGTTTTTCTGGGGCGAATGGATGCGGCACCACGGCTCCATCGCTGGCAATCCGCAAAAAAGAAGCTCGGTGCGCTTGGCTAATCGTCTGCTTTTTTCTTATCCGGGCTATTCGGAAATCCTCACTGGTCAGGCGCGGGACGACCTGATCACCAGCAACGACAAGGTGCTTAATCCGAACCTCACCGTGCTCGAGTTTCTCCGACGCAAAATGGCCTTGCCGCAAAAACAGGTCGCCGCGTTTGCCTCGTGGGACGTGATTGGAGTAGCAGTGCAGAACCAGGCCGACACGGTTTTCACAAACACCGGATACGAGGCCTACACACACCCTGATCCGGTTATCCAGTCCATAAGCCGGTTACAGTTTGAGATGCTGACGCCGTGGGACACCGTGCGGCACGACGAGATCACATTCCGGCTTGCCATGGCCCACCTCAAAACCTACCGGCCTCGGGTGCTTTACCTTAGCCTCGGCGAGACCGACGACTGGGCGCACGACAAACGGTACGACCGCGTCCTTGCCGCCATCGCCCGGTTTGATGCCTTTTTCAAGGAACTGTGGTATTGGCTGCAGGATGAGGCGCAATACCGGGACAAGACCACCCTGATGATCACCACCGACCACGGCCGAGGCGACATTTCTCTGAACTGGCACAGCCACAACGCAAAAATCAAGGACGCCAAAAACACATGGCTGGCGGTCATCAGCCCCGACAGCCCGTTGCGCGGCGAGTGGGAAGGTGGCAAGCCGGTCGTAATGGATCAAATCGCCGCAACGCTCTGCCGTTTTGTGGGACTGGACTACAGCGAACAAAGCCCAAACGCCGGCAAACCGATCACCCGGTTGTTTGACAAATAACGCTTGGCCAAGCGGAGATGGTTGACGAAACTGGCTTGATCCATGCCGATGCCGCTTGCTGGGGGAAAAGGGTCATTGATTGGTCTTCTGCTGATGACTATCGTGGAGCCGCTTTCAGGTTTATGAAGAAATCACTCATCTCAATAGCTGCAGCCATGCTGCTCGCAGGGTGTGGGAAGCCGCAGCAGTCGGCTGCACCAGAAACAACACCCTCTGAACCCGTTGCTGAAGTGCCAGCGCAGCAGCCGTCTCCAGCAGCAGAATCAGCACCCGTTGAACCCGTTGCCGAAGCTGCACAACCAGAAACCCCGCCAGCCAAACTTGAAGCACCAGATATCTCAATGCAAGAAGCTATAAAGGAAGGGGACATCCAAGCCGTTCAGCAGCACTTGGCAACTGGCACGGATGTGAATACGAAGAATGAGCGTGGCGGGACTGCCCTGTATTCCGCAGCTGTTGCAGGCCACAATGAAATTGCTGAACTGCTTATAAACAAAGGTGCGGATGTGAATGTTAAGAATAAGGCCAGTTTCACCCCATTGCATGAGGGGGCATACAATGGAAACAAGGAAATTGTCGAACTGCTCATCACCAGTGGTGCAGATGTGAATGCGATGAAAATAGATGGAATGACTCCTTTGGATATGGCGACAATTGGCAATCACAACGAAATAATTGACCTCCTTCGCAAGCACGGCGGCAAGACGGCTGAAGAATTGAAAGCTGAACGAAAATGAAAAAACTACTGACCGCAACCATGGGAGTCCTTGCACTGGGGTGGCTCGCTGCCCCGGGGGCGAGCGGCAACGATTCGCACAAGCCGCTTTTTGACGGCAAATCACTTAAGGGATGGGAGGTGCTCGAGGGCGAGCGGCGGCTTTGGCGGGTGGAGGACGGGGCCATTACCGCTGGCTCACTGACGGAGAAGGTACCCCATAACTCCTTCCTCGCCTCGGAGCAGTCGTTTCACAATTTCGAGTTGCGGCTGAAGATCCGCATCACCGGGACGGAGGGCTTTGTCAATTCCGGCATCCAGATTCGCAGCGTGCGGATTCCCGGCAACCACGAGATGATCGGCTACCAGGCGGACGCCGGCAAGGGCTGGTGGGGCAAGCTGTATGACGAGTCGCGACGACGCAAGGTGATCGGCGAATTGATCGACGCGGAGGCAGTCCGCCGTGCCGTCAAGCCGGACGGCTGGAACGACTACCGCATCCGCGCCGAGGGCAAGCGCATCCGCTCGTGGATCAACGGCGTGGCGGCCCTTGACTACACAGAGGCGGAGCCAAACATCCCGCAGGACGGGCGGATCGGCCTGCAGGTCCACGGCAACGGCAAGACGGTGGTGCAGTTCAAGGATGTGACTATCGAGACCCTGCCCCCAACCCCCAACGCCCCCACCTGGGAAAAGGTCGGCCTGCCGAAAGGCAAAAAGAAAAAGGGCGGAAACGCGTTGGCGGAATGAAAAGGCATCGCCCTTCATCCCCATGTCGAGCAGCAAGTCACTTCTGCTCAACAAGCCTATTGGCTCAAGTAGCTCCTGCTCATGCCAACTGCTAACCGAGGTATTTCTGTTAATTCAGGCTGGTTAACAGCGCTTGGCCAAGCGGGGGTTATTTCACCGATCGGGTGAATCGTTGCCGCTGGTCGGTGGGGAGGGTCACGGGGCTTGTGGCGTCCATGTCCTGCCAGCTGCCGCCGTTCACTTACCAGGTGGTCACGAATCAGCCGAACCTGACCAACCCGGCGATTTTCAGCATCGACCTG
>JASMKO010000014.1 GCA_030749225.1 Verrucomicrobiota bacterium | reverse complement strand
GTGGCTGACGGGGTGATCCGTTTTTCCGGGGACGGCCAGTACCGCAGCAAGATCGGCCTCACGTCGCAGCGCGCAAAGCCAATGCTCGGCAGCTACGACGCCACCCGCCAACTGCTGACTCTTGTGCAGTACACCAAGCCGGAGGGTGCGACCGACTACGTCAACTCAATGTGGGAACTACAGGAGGAACCGTTCAAGGGCGACGTGATCAACAGCTACAACGACGGGCCGCCAAGCCCCGGGGCCCAGCCACTTGGCCCGTTTTATGAATTGGAATCCTCTTCACCCGCGCTCGCGCTCAAACCGGGCGAATCAGCCACACACATCCATCGCACCATCCACCTGCAGGGAGATGAAACCGCCGTTCGCGTACTTGGCCAAGCGATTCTCGGTGCTGTGGATTGAGAGGATCGATTTGCATCATAAAGTTTGCGATCTCGAGGAGCCTTATGGGCAAGCCAGGACGATGTGCGGGCCATTGGTATCATGAAATTGGTGTTGCTTCCTCTTTTCATCACACTGATTTGGTTGTATCAAGTGGATTTCCAAGTGCGCTCTGACATTAAGGAAAGTATGCGATGCCTGATTATGCGTTAATGAACCAGTTTCTCTATGAGGGCAAAGCCCCCAACGTGGAGGAGTTGACTCGGGAGGCGTTGGCGGAAGGCAGCGATGTGGAAGAAGTTCTTCAGCAAGGTTTGATTGCTGGCATGAGCGTTGTTGGTGAGGACTTCAAGCGGAATCGTATTTATGTTCCTCAAGTTCTCATAGCTGCCCGTGCCATGAAGGCGGGGATGGCTGTTCTAAAGCCTCTCTTGACGAAGCAGGGAGCAGAGAGTTCCGCCGCCACGATTGTCATGGGCACGGTGAAAGGTGATTTGCATGATATAGGCAAGAACTTAGTCTGCATGATGGGAGAGGGCGCCGGCTTTAAAATGGTTGATTTAGGTGTGGACCAGTCGGCGGAAGCGTTTATCCAGGCTGCTCGGGAGCATGATGCGGGAATTGTGGGAATGAGCGCATTACTCACGACAACAATGCCTTACATGAAGGTGGTGATTGATGCATTCAGGGAGGCGGGAATGGATCACGTGAAGATTTGTGTGGGAGGGGCTCCGATTAGCGAGATGTTCGCTGATGAAATAGGTGCCGATGGATATGGTGCCGATGCGGTTGATGCCGTCGAACTGTTCAAGTCAATTTACCCTAAAGACTCCTCCAAGACATCAAAAGTTTTCCATATCTGATCGATAATCCATTGTTAACGCCAACCCATTTAAGGTGAACTTGCCATGACCTCCAAAGAAATCGTTGCAATGGCCATGAACCGGCAAAGGCCCGAAAGAACGCCGGTTATGTGTCAATTGGCCAATGGTCATACCATCATCAATACAGGTGTTCATCCTGTTGATTATTTTACGGACAACGATCTTTGGTCTGATTGCCTTGTGCGTATGCGGGAGCTTTATGATTTTGACGGCATCCTTTGCCATAAGCCCGGTAGGGTGGACGGGATCATGGACCTGGTGGAGCGAACCGACCATGATGCGGACATACCAACTTTGTTCATGGATGATGGCTCAAGAATTGAGTGCACCCGTGATGACGATGCCTATTACAAGCCTTCGCCTGAATTCGTGCGTCCCACTCTTGACGAATTGGATCTAGACAATCTGCTGTCTTGGGCGCCTAAAAGCTTTGTTGCTTTTCAGGCCAGCAAGGCAACGCTTCCGATCACTGATCCAGAGGGATTTGAGGATCATGTATTTGGCACTCTTGACCGAGTGATCGATCGGGTTGGCCATGATTATTCCGTGCATGGTGAGGTGCGTGCACCGTTTGATCATTTCCTGAATATCTTGGGTATGGAGGAGGGTTTGATGGCCTTACTCGATGATCCCGAGAGAACGTTAAAAATTATAGAGCGGACCACTGATTGGTCCATCGCGCTTGCGGTGGCGCAGATTCGGCGAGGTGCGGAGGCTATCAAGATCAGCAGTCCGTTTGCTGGCAGCGGTTTTTTATGTCCTGATATGTATGAGGAATTTATTTTGCCATTCGAAGGTCGTTTGGCTAAAGCAGTTCTTGAGGAGGGTAAGCCCATCTACACGCACACATGTGGGGCAATCGGAGACCGGTTGGATCTTCTTTGCCAGACTGGTGTGAGCGGCATTGAGTGTCTTGATCCGCCGCCATTGGGGGATGTTGACATTGAGGAGGCGATTCAATCGCTTAATGGTCAACTCTTCATCAAGGGCAATGTTGATCCGGTGAATACATTACTTAGGGGTGATGCGGCCAAGATCAAGAAAGAGGTAACCCAGATCCTCGGTGCGGCCGAAAAAATGGACGGTTTTATTCTTTCTTCGGCTTGTTCTGTGGCGCCTCCTGCTCCCCCTGACAACATGAAGTATATGGTCGAATTATGCCGAGAGATTACAGACCAATAGATCGAATAACCTAAAGTTCAGTGAACCCCATTGGGGCAATTCTAGATTTTGAAATTCTGCAGTAGAGCACCCGTCCGTGTTGATCCCGCTGGGGGTGGCACAGATGCGCCGCCCTTTTCAGTTGAGCAAGGTGGCACTGTTGTGAACTTCGCGATTAATCGGCATGTATTTGCTTCAGTTGATCGGTTCGCCTCAGGCAATGGAGTTACTATTTATTCTGAGGATCTTCAGATGGGTGTTACAGCCAATGCAGTTTCAGATCTACCCAAGGGTAGACTGGATTTCCTTCAGGCATTTGTTCGTAGGTTGGTTCCGGAGGATGAGTCCATCCTGCTTGTTACGGAGTCTGATGTTCCGGCTGGTGCGGGACTGGGTGGCAGTGGTGCTCTTGGGGTGGCAGTAGTCGCCGCACTAGATCATGCGTTTGGCCAGATTCGGACACCGAGTGAGACGGCACGGATTGCCAACGAAATTGAGCGAAAAGACTTGGGGTACCCTGGTGGCAGTCAAGATTCCTATGCGGCCGCTTTGGGTGGCATCAATAAATTGGAGTATACAAGGGGCGGTGGGGTTGTGCATCGAACCCTGAAGCTTTCTAACGACACTCTTATGGAGCTGGAGCATAATTCACTCATGATCTATACCAGCGAGGCTCATGTATCTGGGAATATTCATAAGGATATTCTCGATTCCTATGGCTTGAAAGATTCGACAACTTTCACTGCGTTGCTTTCTCTGCGGGATGCTGCGAACTCCATGGCAATGGCACTCGAATGTGGCGATATGGTCGGCTACATCGACAATTTAAACCTGTCTTGTGAGAGTCTTTATCGTCTTCACAACAGCTGCGATAGTATTGCACATCGAAAGTATTGTCGTGATCTTGAAGAGCATATACTTGGCCGCAAAACCTGCGGTGCGGGCGGTGGTGGAGGCATGGTGGTTTACACCCGGCCAGGTCACCGGCGAGCATGTATATTGCTTGCTCGGGAGATGGGTGGAGAGGTCTGGCCCGTGACGCTGGATTTCAAGGGTGTCGCCACGTGGTCGGGCAAATCGACCAGTAAGGGTTTGTTTGAAAAGATCGTATCCCGCTGCAGGTAAAAACGGCTCAATCGGACTTCAATGTCACAATTGCCCAAGCTAGTATGAATTTGATTCCGCTTGATGTTCTATTGCGTTCTTTTATCTGGCCGATCGGTTTGCCGAAGTGCCGTGAAGGTGTTCTCCCCTTTTTGAGGCTTGGATAGCTTCGGGGGTGTCGACTGCGGCACCGGGATCGTTCTGCGCTTTCATCCACCGATCCAGCTCCGCGCGGAGCTTGGCCAAGTGCTTAGCCTTGGTCTTGTCTCCGATCAAATTATTCATTTCATAGGGGTCATCGGTTACGCGGTAAAGCTGCTCAGCCGGTCGGTGCATGTAGCGCTTGACCAGTCGGTAACTTCGTGGGGTGTCCCATGAGTCCCAGACCCATGTACCCCAGTACGGGTTGTTGAGCGCACCATTGCCGCGGACGCCCATGAGGTGTTTCTCGATATAAATTTCGTCCGGCAACAGGTTGCGGATGTAGTGGTACTCGCCGTCGTTGATGGAGCGGATCGGGTAGGGCGGCCCCTCCGGGATATTGTTGTGCATGCCGTAGACATAGCGGCGGTGGGCCTGTTTTTTGCCGAGCAGGGCATCGCGGAAACTGGAGCCGTCGTAGGGGTGCGCGTCCGGTTTGCCGCCGGCGAGATCGACGAGCGTGGGCAGGATGTCGGCGTACTGCACAAGGGCATCGGTGCGCTTGTCGGCCGGGATGCATCCGGGCCAGCGGACAACCAGCGCGGTCTGGATGCCGGTGTTCCAGTTCGTCCACTTGTTGCCGGGAAACTGCGAACCCTGCTCGGAGGTGAACAACACCACCGTATCGTCCGAGCCGCTGGTGGCCTTGAGCGTGTCGAGAACTTGCCTGACCTGGCCGTCCATGTAGGTGATCTCGGCGAGGTACTTGGCAAAGTCCTGACGGGTACGCGGCGTATCGGCGATGTTTGGCGGGAGCTTCAACCCAGCTGGCGGGTACTGCGACGGGTCGCCCATGACCCAAGGCACATGCGGCTCGACCAGCGCCACGACAAGGCAAAACGGCTGCTCGGCATCCCGCGACATGAAGCCACGAATTCCGTCGAGTTTGTGTTCGCGCGTGGGGTTGCGAACACAGCTGGGGTCGAAACCACCGATGATTTCAAACGGGAAAGCCGCGGCCGGCTTGACGTGCACCTTGCCGGTGATGCCGACGCGGTAACCCAGCGCGCCGAGGTGGTGCGGAATGCTCTTTACGTTGGGTTGGCTGGCGGAATGGTTCCACGCACAGCCGTTATGCAGTGGATACTGGCCGGTCATCAACTCGGCGCGGCACGGTTGGCACATCGCCTCTGCAAGGTAGGCGCGGTTGAACGTCAGCCCTTGCTTGGCCAAGCGATCAATGTTCGGGGTCCGGGCGTTTTGGCCGCCGTACAACCTGAGGTCGTTGTACGTGCAGTCGTCGGCCATAATGATGAGAAAGTTGGGCCGTTTGGCCAGGGCGTCGGCCGCTTGGCCAAGCGCAAGGAAAACCAGCAGCAAATAAATGCGATTCATGGGTAGAGGAGCTTCCCGCCAGTGGGGAGTGGGGTCAATTCATTCTCCTGCATCGGTGTAATCCCGCCCCTTCGTCCGCTTGGTCTCAAAACGGGCACTGGTGCAAAAGATTTTCACCTCATACGGCTGCATCCGGGTGACGATGCTACCCTGCTGGACCTCGGCCAGTTCGTCGCCGTAAAGCAGATGCAGGATGCGACCGTTCAACTGCTTTAATCCGGTCACGTCGACGCCAAGGTGGCGGTGCTCGTCCTCGTTCACCAGGATCAGCAGATGATTGCCGCCGCTGCGTTTCAGCAAACCGCGGACGCCCAGGCCCGGTTTGTCGAAAAGATCATCGATAACGGCCACCTCGAGCTGATGATCGTCGCCAACGAGAAATGGTTCCAGTTGACTCATCTCGGCGGTGAGGGCGTGGAGCGATTCGCGAAAAAGCGGGTCGTCGATGGTCTGTGTTCCCCAGTAAAGGATGCCACTCGCACCGTGCACGATACCGTCGTAGGCCATGAACCGTGACTGATCAAACGACGGATAGAGCCGCTCGCGGTCGGGGCGAATATTGTGCCAGGAGAAACCCTGCAACACCATCCAGACCGGTCTGCCATGGCCGATGGCATCCCAGCGCTGCACCAGCCGACCGATGCTCTGCAGGTCGGACCCTGTTTTGCGAATGGCATAGTAGTCGCAGCCGGTGATGTCGACCGAGCCGATGTAGTCGCGTGTGTACTTCACGTCGCTGTCTGCAGCCTCGTTGATCCAGAACGGGAGGCCGCGTTGGTCCAGTTCTCGGACAAGCCGGATGCCCTCGTGCATGTTCGCAATCACCCGGCCGCCTTCCTTGCGGGCGTAGTTCACCGCCTTGGGGATCTGGTTGTTCCAGTCCTCGCGGGTGAAGCCGGCCCGTTCCTTCAGGAAACTGTACGCCGTGAACGTCCACACGATCTCATCTGGCCCCTCCCAAACAGCGACCGCGGGGTGATCTCGCAGTGCCTCAACCTGTTTCCGCAACCCCGGGGTGGCCCCCTCCTGCACGTTGAGCGGCACCCAGCCCATCAACCCAAGTTTGTGGGCAGTGTCCAGCGCGTCGCGGTTGCCGCACCGGAGCAGGTTGAATCCGCTTTCGGCCATGCTCCGGAGTCTCTCTCCGTCGCCGGGGAACTCGTATGAACCGATTGGGAACCGTTGTCTGCCGTTGTGGTCTGTGAGGATCCCGCGGTGTCGCGGCTTCTGTTTCACGTCCAGAATCTGCATGCCGGGTTTTGAGGCAGCGGACACTGCGCCTCCATCCGTCAGTGTCACGATTTTGTCGCCTGTTTCGGACCCAAAATCGGTTCGCCGCGCCAGCACCCGATTGCCCAGCCGAAGCCCGGACACAACCGGGCCGGGTTCGGAAGGCACACCGAACTGCACCGGCACACCGCGTCGGATGAAGCCGTTGTACTCGAGGCTTTCTCGGTAGACCTCATGGACGAGTTGAATTTCAGTGGCCAGCTCCGGGCCGGTGCACCAGAGGAAAAACGTGTCGTGCCCTCGCAGCAGCATGTGCCACAGCACCTCCTGGTATTTCTCCCGGCTAAACTGCTCCACTGCCGGGTCCGTTTTTTTTGGGGGTGCTGTGGTGTGCCAGTGGACGAACGGGATGATGGGCGTCTGCTGCGGGGTGTGTCGGCCGGCGTTGGAGGCGACCCGCATCATATTGTAAAACCACCGGTAATCCTTTGGCTCAAAGTCGTACCAGCCGAAGGTCGGATACCACGTATAGACTACCGGCATTGCGAAGGTGTAACCGCACGAGTCAAACTCATGTGCCCACTCGCGATACTTCGCGCGTTGATCCACTACCACCGGGACGTCCGGGGTTTCTCTCTCAAAATAGTCGTACCAGTAGCGATGTCCGTCGTGGGGATGGACAGCGTAATTGCCAACGAGCGCCTCAGGAAAAAAACGGGTGACGTTGTCGCCAAACGCCTCGCGCTGAAGACGACTACGAATTTCCCGAAGTGTATTTTGGAACGAGCGGAAATCATCCATATCCGGGACATGTTCCCGGCAGCGGCTGCACCGCTTGGAACTTTCCCAGGCGCCATTCCACTCGATCGGACCATCGATCTCCCAATCCGCAAAGATGAAATCAATGTCCACTCCGGCTGCCTTATACTCTTTCAGAAAAGACTCCACCCGCATCCGGATCACCGGGATGCGATGCTCGAGCGTGAACGGGCATCCCATCGTTCCACCAAAAGACGTCTCGGCAAACGGTCTGCCGTTGTCGTCAAGGTGCTGGGTCTTGGCCGTCCCGTCAAAAAAGGAGTACAGGCAACTCGTGGCATGCACCGAGACCATCTCGCCCTTTTGCTGTTGTAGCCTGCCAATGCGCAGACCCTCCTTCAGCGACTCATCAAATGCGTTGTGGTTCCAGTTGACCGAATAGCCGATACCCCGCTTGGAAAGGAGGTTGAGTACTTGCTCCGCTTGGCCAAGCGGAAGCGGGGAGAGCGCCCCGCTGACCGGCAGCACAAACATCGGCAATCGCCCATCCAGCGGTTTCGAAACCGGGTTGGTATTCTCCAGCACCACCCGAAGGTTGGTGGGCAGTTCCACCTGTGGTTGGGCAACAACCGCTTGGCCAAGCGCCAAGCCAAGCAACAACGAAAAATAATGGTTCACAGGCAAGGAGTTTCCGGCTCTGGCGGTCCGGGGTCAATAGCGTATTGGTTTCACCATAAGTGAAAAAAGGAATTTGGAGAGACAAGTCGCTTGCCCACGCTCGGTTCAACGAGAACGGTCTTGGTGCCGTAGGTGGCTCCATAGGTTGTATCGCTGCATCAGCGATAATGAAGAGTCGCCCGGGTAGTCTTCTAGTTTCCAAGGGGCGGCCTCCCAAATTCGGGCTGTCCGGTCGCGTGAAGCTGAGACAATTCTTCTTCCATCCGGGCTGAATTTTGCGGCTGAAATTTCGTCGCCGTGTCCTTCGAGGATCATCAATTGACGGCCGCTTTCGGCATCCCAAATCCATATTGTATTGTCAATTGAAGCTGTAACGATTCGGGTATCATCCGGGCTGAAGGCGACGGATGAGATCTCAGCATTCTGGCCCTTAAGCGACATCAGCTCTTTTCCTGTTTCGGAATCCCATATGCGCGTTGTCCTGTCGATGGAGCCGGTGATGATTTTACTCCCGTCCCGGTTGTAGGCGGCAGAGTTCACCCCGTCGCCGTGCTTCAGGATACTGATTTGTTCGCCGGTTTTAGCATCCCAAATCCGAGCCGCCTTATCGGAGGAACCGCTGAGAATGTGTTTGCCATCCGGGCTGAAGGCCACCGAGTAAACCTCTCCATAACTTTTACTATCCAGGACCATGAGTTGCTGACCACTTTGAGCATCCCAAACCCGAGTCATTTTGTCGGCGGATCCGGTGACGATTCGCGAGCCGTCAGGGCTGAAGGCGACGGAGTAGATTCTGCCATAGCCCGAACTTTTCAATTCCGCGATTTGTTTGTGGCTCAAGATATCCCAGACCTGGGCCTTGCTGTCCTGAAAGCCGATGGCGACCCGTTTGCCTTTCGGGCCGTACGCCACGGACCAGATACGGTTCGAGAGATCCATTAGAGTGAGTTGCCGTCCTGTCAGCGACTCCCAGATTCGGGCAGTCCGGTCATTGGAGCCGGTGACGATCCGTTTGCCGTCTGGGCTCGTTGCCACCGAATACACCACGCCGCTGTGCCCCTCCAGAACCGTGCGCGCCTGTTCACCCTGGGCAGCCCAGATCCGGGCCGACCCATCCTCAAAAACGGTGACAATCCTACCGCCTTGCGAACTCGTCGCCATCGACTCAATGACGGCGTCGAATTCCTCAAGAACGAATTCCTGCAGATCCGTTTCACCGTCCTGATCCAGAGTCGCCGGGTTTTTCCCTTCAATCACATCAACAGCCGAGGCGATCGGCTTCAGGTATTCGCCGAGATTTTTCAGCAGTTGCCCGCTGTCCGCATCCCAGACGCGGACAATTTTATTTTCCGTGGCAGTGACGATTTTTTTGTCGTCGGGGCTGAAGATCGCCGACTCGAGGAAATCAACGTGCCCCTCCAGAAGCTTCAGTTGCGTCCCGTCTTGGGCGTCCCAAACCCGCGCCGTCCGGTCGATTGAACTCGAGACAATTCTCCTCCCGTCCGAACTGTAGGCCACCGACCGCACCTCATCGTCATGTCCTTTCAACACCAGCAATGCCTCCCCCGACTGCGCGTCCCATATGCGGACGGTTTTGTCCCCAGCGCCCGTGGCGATCCGACGGCCGTCCGGGCTGTACGCCACCGACTCGATGACACCCACATGACCCTCGAGGATCTTCAGTTGCCGGCCGCTTTGCGCATCCCAGATTCGCGCCGTCGTATCCTCCGATCCGGTCGCCAGTCTTGCTCCATCCGGGCTTGCCGCCAGCGAGTAGATGTTCTGCATGCTCCCATCGAGCACAGTCAGTTGGGGGTTGGCCTTCCTTAGCAGGTAGCCCCACTCAAAGTTGCGAAACCTCGCGGGTGCCTCGAGCAGCGCCTGGGTAGCCAAGCCGTAATTTTTCTCTTTAGAAAAGTTGGCCGCCTGCAAAATCTGGGATCGGTACAACCGTTCCTCGGCTTCATCCTTGGCCGCGACTGCCTGGTTTTTGTTGATCACGGCCCAGACCGTCAGCAGGCCCATCACGCCTGCGAGCACTGCTGAGCCGATGCCGAGGATCGCCGCCTGACGGTGCTTGCGGGCTAGGTCGCGCTGCTTGATCTCGTCGAATCCCACCCCAAGCATCCCAGAGAGCACTTTCATGAGGGCGTTGGCCTTGCCGTCCTTGTCCTGCCGGGCATCAGCTGCGATCGGTTCCGCCTCGATGTCCGTCAGGTTGCCGTCGTCATCGGCGACCACCTTCAACGCCGGCGGGAAACATTCCTCCAGGTCAAGCTCCGGCTTGTCGAGCACGTTGGGTTCCCCGTCGACAATCAGGCAGATGATCCGGTTTTGTTTCCCGAGCTTCTTAAAAGTGAGCACCTCCTCATTTACCCATTGCGACTTGGCTGCGTGTGGCGAGCAAATGACGATCAGGTGGCTCGAGTCCCTCAACCCCTTGCTGATAACCTCGCTCAGGTCGGCGGCTGTCGGGAGTTCCTCCCGATCCCGAAACACTGGAAAGAGGCGCTTGGGGACTGTGCCGTACAATGTCTTACGCCCAACGATAGCCTTCGGTACACGGTATCTCTCAATACCGCGATGGAGCCACTGCCCCCATTTTTCGTCCCGATGTGAATAGCTGATAAAGGCCTTGTACTTGAATTTGGAGGTGTCGTCGGGCACGCCGGACGCATACCAAGCTGCCGGTTGCATGACAAGCCAGATTGAAGGTCCGGAGTTAAGCGAACATGGATGGTAAGGATGCACAGGATAGGCAAACAAAATCCTGCCCCTACTGTTGATCCGTGTTTGAAATAAAGCCCCTAACGAATCATCACGCCGCTTGGTCAAGCGCTAAAAACTCAGCCTAAACACTCAACCAATAACCGAGTACTTTGAATCGATATTGTTTTGCTTTGATTCAAGAAATGGGGGGCAAAAAAATTCATTTTTTTCGTGCAATCGGGTGGAGGGGTGATATGACCTCCCCCCACCAATGAGCAATCTAATCGCCCGAATGAATGGCGGATTCCCCGTGCCGTGCCGTTTGGCCTTATCAGCTGCGGCTGCGGTGGCAGTGACGGCTACGGCTGTGGAGTTCGAGAATGGCGTGATCGAGGGTAGCATCGACACGACCTTGAGCTACGGTGCCTCGATCCGCACATCGGATCCGAGTGCCGACTACATCGGCATTGCCAATGGGGGCAACCGATACTCGGTCAATGGTGATGATGCTAGTCTCCACTACGACTCGGGCCTGTTCTCGAGCGTGGCCAAGGGCACGCATGACCTGGAGCTGGGCTTCAAGAAACTGCAGGACGTGAGCCTGTTCATGCGGGGCACATACTTTGTCGACTTTGAGAACATCCGCGGTGACAGCCCGTTGAGCGATGCTGCCAAGCGCGAGGTGGGCCGTGACATGGAGCTGCTCGATGCATTTATCTCCTACGACCTGCCGACCGCCATGCCGGTGAATGTTCGCCTCGGCAATCAGGTGCTGAACTGGGGCGAGAGCACGTTCATCCAGAACGGTATCAACGTCATTAACCCGATTGATGTGACGAAGTTTCGCATCCCGGGCTCAGAGTTGCGGGAGGCGTTGAAGCCGGTGCCGCTCGTGTCGGTTTCGCTGGAGCTCTCGGACAGCCTGACGCTGGAGGGCTTCTACCAGTTCAAGCAGGAGGAAATGGAGATCGACCCGTCTGGCAGTTACTTCAGCACTAAGGATACCGTCGGGCCGGGTGGGCGGTATGCGATGATTGGCTTCGGCAGCTTTGGCCAGCCCAACATGGAGAGCTGGATGGACAATCCGCTTTACGGCCTGCTTGAGGGCGAGCCGGCGCGGGTGCCGACGATTTCAAATCCGGGTTTCAACCCGGCCCAGCCGCCGAGCGTCGCGAATGCGCCGTTCCTGCCATCGAACGCGGCGGGGATCCCGCGCAGCGCAGACCGCCGAGCCAGTGACAGTGGCCAGTTCGGTTTTGCGGCACGGTATTTCGCGGAGGAGTTGAACATGACGGAGTTTGGGTTTTATTTCATCAATTACCACAGCCGGCTGCCGTATTTCGGGGCGATCACGGGGCGGGACATTCTCAGCGAGTTGCAGCCGGTAATCTCGCAGGTGCAGGGCGGCATTGGCCAAGTGGATGGGTTGCTGGCCCAGGTCAACGGCGGCCTCGCCCAGGTCAACGGTGGCCTCGCCCAGGTGGAGGCCGGCTTGGCCGAGCTGAACGGGGCCATCGCCCAACTGGAGGCGGCCGACCCGAACAATGCCCAGCTTGCGGGGCTGCGGGTGCAGCAGGCTGCCGCGCTTGGCCAACAGGAGGGTCTATTGGCTCAGCAGGCTGAGTTGACCGGGTCGAAGGCTCAGCTGGATACTAGCAAGGGGGAGTTGAACGGCCAGTTGTCCAGTCTCCAGACCAGCCTCCCGCAGTTGTACGCGGGGACGGCGCGTTATTTTTTGGAGTATCCGGAGGACATCCAGTTGTACGGGGTCAGCTTCAACACGGAGATCGGGGCGACCGGCATCTCGGTGCAGGGCGAGGTTTCCTACCGCAATGACATGCCGCTGCAGATCGATGACGTGGAGTTGTTGATCGCCGGATTGACCCCGTCTCGGAAGGTGCTGGGCAACATTGGGCTGATCCCCGTGGTGGACACCAACGGCGACGGCGTGCCGGACATGGGCAACCCGGCCTGGCAGGGCCGCAGCATGACGCAGCTTGGTCCGCAGGATTTCAACAGCTACATCCAGGGCTATCGGCGCTTCGACGTCTGGCAGCCGCAGGTGACGGCGACCAAGCTGTTTGGCCCGACGCTCGGTGCTAGCCAGTGGGTGCTCGTCGCGGAGGTGGGCGCGACCATCGTGCCGGATCTACCGAATAAGGACCTGCTGCGCTTCGATGGGCCGGGTACCGCGCTAAGTGGTGACCCGCTGGCTCCGATGATTCTTTCCGGCGCGGGGGGGCATGCGAATGATCGCTTTGAACCGGCTAGTGCGTTCGCGGATGATTTCTCGTGGGGTTATCGGCTGGCTGCGCGCATCGACTACATGGACGTGTTCGGCGGCGTGAATCTCTCGCCGGCGATCGCGTTCGCGGATGATGTTGATGGTAACACGCCGCTGCCGCTCGGGAATTTCATGCAGGATCGCAAGAGTGTGACGGTTGGCGTGACGGCCACCTACCAAAGCTCATGGCAGGGTGCCATCAAGTACACCGAGTTTTTCGGCAACGAGACGTACAACCTCATGAACGACCGCGACTTTGTACAGGCGATGATCCAATACTCGTTTTAACCCCATATTTTAATGACAATGAAACGTGCAACTGTTCTTTTACTGACTGCAACCGCGCTGTTCGCGGCCGGATCGGGCAAGGCCACGGCTGAGCTCACGCCGGAGGAAGTGGCAAAGCTTGGCAACGAGCTCACCCCGCTGGGGGGTGAACGAGCCGGCAACGCCGACGGCACCATCCCCGCCTGGGAGGGAGGGATAACCCAGCCGCCCGCCGGCTACCGGCCGGGGGATCATCATCCCGACCCGTACCCGGACGACGAGGTGCTGTTCACGATTACCAGGGACAACATGGCGCAGTACGCATCCAAGTTATCCATCGGCCACCAGCAGGTCTTGAAACAGTATGGCGATACCTATAAAATGCCAGTTTATCGAACCCGCCGTAGTGCTTCAGTTCCGAAGTATTCTTCTGATGCTACCAAGGAACATGCCGCCAAGGTCAAGTTGGTTAATGAAGGTAATGGTGTGAATATTATACCGGGCGGTATTCCGTTCCCGATTCCTAAGAATGGGCAGGAAGTGATGTGGAATCATCTGTGCCGTTACCGGGGTGCAACTGGAATTCGCAAAATTGGGCAAGTGGCCCCAACACGATCCGGTGATTACACGATGGTCCAACTTGAGGAAAAGTGGTTGTGGAACTACCATTATTCCGGAACGATCGTTTCTGATGAAACTCAAGTGGCTGCTTATTTTGAGCAGAAGATCACTTCACCCGCCAAATTAGCAGGCACCATTCTCATGGTTCATGAGACCATCGACCAGACAAGGCAGCCCCGCAAGGCCTGGGTGTACAACACCGGTCAACGCCGGGTTCGTCGCGCACCCAATGTTGCCTATGATAATCCCGGCACGGCGGCGGATGGACTGCGTACTGCGGATCAATTGGACATGTTTAATGGTGCAATCGATCGTTACGACTGGAAGATTGTTGGCAAGCAGGAACTGTATATTCCCTATAATTCGTACAAGCTGCATAGTGACCAGTTGAAGGTGGAGGATATTGTCAAGCCACTTCACATAAATCAGGAACACACTCGTTACGAGTTGCACCGTGTCTGGGTTGTTGACGCAACACTCAAGGAGGGTAAACGTCATATTTACAAAAAACGCCGTTTTTATATAGATGAGGACCACTGGGGTGCGATGGTGATTGATCAGTATGACAACCAGGATCGCCTGTGGCGCGTGTCTGAGGCTCACTGCATAAACTACTACGATGTTCCCGTGTTTTTTTCCACACTCGATGTACACATGGATTTGTTATCGGGCCGCTATTTGGCGCACGGTTTGGACAATGAAAACGAGATGTATGACTTCACACTCCAGTCAAAGCAGAGCGACTACACACCAGCGGCGCTGCGGAGGCGAGGTCGCCGTTGATTCATAGAAATTTTTTTGGTGAGTTTACTCCCCAATCAACCCAAGCAACCCAACAACGGGCCGGGGCGAACCCCGGCCCGTTGTTCTTTGAAGCATCCCAATCGCGGGTTCCCGGCTTGGCCAAGCGGCTGCGTCTTCCTGTTGCTCCTTTGTTCCGACTTGGCCTGGCCGGTCGCGCAGCCGATTGACGGGGACGCCGTCAACGCGCCCTTGGCCAAGCGCTCGCTGCTGCTCGACATTCATGGGCGGGGCGAACACGCCCTGGCCGTTGGCGAGCACGGCCACATCCTGCTCACGACCGACAACGGCCTTGGTTGGCGGCAGGTTCTTCCGCCAACGCGGCGCATGCTTACGGGTGTGTACCTCGTTGACGACCGGGTCGCCTGGGTGGTCGGCCATCAGTCGGTGATTCTGAAATCGGGCGACGGCGGCGAGACGTGGGCTAAGGCCAATGCGGAAACCGATCCCGAGGGTGCCTATCTGGACGTTCTATTTTTAGATGGCCAAACCGGCTTTATTGTCGGCTCATACGGCAAAATACTCTTCACGCGAGACGGTGGTGAAAACTGGACGATGGCCAAGCAGGAGGATGACCCGCACTTTAGCCACATCACTCCCGCTCCGGATGAAAGCCTGTGGCTGTGTGGCGAGTTCGGCACGGTGTGGCGCAGCACCGACCGCGCCGCCAATTGGCGGCCATGCATGACGCCGTATGAGGGCACGTTCTTCGGTGTGATCCCCCTGGCCCAGGGGGGGGCGGTTGTGTTCGGCCTGCGTGGCAACATCTTCCGCAGCGAGGATGGAACGGAGTGGGAACAGGTCGAGTCCTCGACGAAGGCGTTGTTGCACGCCGGCTTGGTCCTGGCCGACGGCCGGCTCCTGCTTGCCGCCGGTGCCGGCCAGTTGCTGATCAGCGCCGACGCGGGACGAACGTTCCGTTTGTGCGCCATTGCGGCGGATAACACCGCTACGGTCACCAGCCTTTGGCAGGCGAAAGATGGAGCCGTGCTATTGACCAGTGACAAGGGCGTGATCCGGCTTGAGTTGGCCGACTTGAAAACGGAGGCGTCGAAATGAGCGACACCAGTTTCGTGGCATCGGTGGAGGAGTGGGTTTTCGGCTATCGCAAATGGATGCTGGTTGTTTTTCTGCTGGCTACGGTGTTGTTGTTTGGGTTTGCCACGCAGACGCGGATCGACGCTGGCTTCGAGAAGCAACTCCCGGAGGGACACCCCTACATCGAGACGTTCACGAAACATCAGGAGAAGTTTGGTGGTGCCAACCGCGTGATGATTGCACTGATGGCGCGAGAGGGGGACATCTTCACGCCGGAATATTTCAAAACACTCGAGGCGGTGACCGATTCAATGAAAGGCATGCCGGGCGTGGAACAGTCGAGTGTCACGTCACTGTTCACGCCGAACGTCCGGTTTATCGAGGTCGTTGAGGAAGGGTTTACTGGAGGTAACGTTGTTCCGGCTGACTTCCCGGCAGGTGAAGCTAATCCAACTCAGGAGGATTTGGCTCGGGTACGCGAGAATGTGCTCAAGTCAAACTACATGGGCAGGCTTGTGACCGACTCGTTCAACGGAGCGATGGTGATGGCGAACCTGCTCGATATCGACCCTGACACCGGCAAGCGGCTCGACACCTTCTCTTTGGCCAAGAGGCTCGAGGCGTTGCGTGTGGAGTACGAGTCGGATGCAGTCAGCGTGCATATCATCGGATTTGCCAAGATCATGGGAGACATCCGCGATGGGGCGCTCAACGTGGTGACTTTTTTCGGCATCACCGTACTGCTAACCTCGCTGCTGGTCTGGTTGTATGCGCAGTCGTTTTGGTTTTCGGCCCTGCCGCTTGGCTGCTCGATCGCGGCGGTGGCGTGGCAACTTGGCCTACTGTACCTCCTCGGCTACGGCATCGATCCGATGTCGATTCTCGTGCCGTTTCTCGTCTTTGCGATCGGCGTTAGCCATGGCGTCCAGATGGTGCGGGCGTTTCGCGCTGAGTTGTTTGCCGGTGGCGATCCGCTCCGATCGGCGCGCTCAGCGTTCCGGCAGTTGCTCGTGCCGGGAGGCGTGGCGCTGATCACCGACACGATCGGGTTTGTGACCATTCTGCTCATCCCGGTGCCAACAATCCGCGAACTGGCCATCGCGGCCAGCATCGGCGTGGCGGTGATCATCCTGACGAACCTATTACTGCTGCCGCTGCTGTTGTCGTTCCAGAAACCGCGCGTCGGATACAGCGATACTGTGGCCCGGCGAAAGGTGTGGACGAGTAAAATCTGGCACACAGTCGCACAATGGTCGGCTCCGAAGGTCGCCGTTCCGCTCGTTGTCGTCTGTGCGGTGATGTTTGGGCTTGCTTTCTCGAAGGCTATGCGCGTGGAGGTTGGCGACTTGCACCAGGGCGTGCCGGAGTTGCGGCCCGACTCCCGCTACAATCGCGACAGCGCCACGATCACGGGGAACTTCAATCTTGGCGTGGACGTTCTCATTGTGTTCACCGAGACGGTGAAGGACGGCTCTGTGGACTACGGGGTGATGGAACTGCTCGACCGATTTGAGTGGCATCTGGCCAATGTCGAGGGGGTGAAAAACGTCATGGGCCTTGCCGGCATCGCGCGCACGATCAACTCCGGCTACAGCGAGGGCAGCCTGAAATGGCGCGTGTTGCCGTACAACCGCGCCATGCTGGCGCAGGCCGTCGGGCCCGTGAACACGGAGACCGGGTTGACTGACCAACGAGGCAGCGTGCTGCCGGTGATGGTGTTTCTCGAGGATCACAAGGCTGAGACGTTGCGTCGCGTCGTCGCCGCCGTGAAGTCGTTCAACGAAAAAAACAGGACCGACAAAACGCAGTTCCGCCTGGCCGGCGGCAACGCCGGCGTGATGGCGGCGACCAACGAGGTGGTCGATGCGGCGCAATTCCCCATTTTGATTTACGTGTACGCCGCTGTGGTGCTGCTGTGTTTGGCCAGCTACCGCTCTTTCCGGGCGGTTTTGTGCATCGTGTTACCGTTGGCGTTGGTCTCCGTGTTGGCGCACAGCCTGATGCACGCGATGGAGATCGGGCTGAAGACCTCGACGCTGCCGGTGGTGGCGCTGGGGGTCGGCGAGGGGGTGGACTACGGGATTTACCTGTTCAGCTGCTTCATCGCGCATCGGCGCAAGAGGCTCTCGTTTGCCGAGGCGATGGACGCCACGATGACGCAGGTCGGCAGCGCGGTGGTGTTCACCGGCCTGACGCTCTCCGTCGGTGTCGGCACATGGGCCTTTTCGGCCCTCCAGTTCCAGGCCGACATGGGCATCCTGCTGATGTTCATGTTCCTGATGAACATGGTGTTCGCCATCCTGCTGCTCCCGGCCATTGCGCGGCTGCTTTACCGTTCATGACGCCGGCATCCGGTCCCCGACAAACTTTCGGACCACTTCCAGTTCGGCTTCGCCCTGGATCGTGTGCGCCTTCTCGAACACCTCCCATTGCATCCGGATACCCCCGGCCTTCAGTTGCTCCATCTGTGCCTGGGTCTGGGCCAGCGGCAGGAGCGGATCGGCGGTGCCGTGGGTGATGAGGAACGACTGCTCCGCCGCGACCGGCGACTGCTCGGCGACGAGATTACCCGGCTCGTGCGCGTAGCCGCTGATGCCAACCAGGCCGGCCAGGCGGTGTGGATAGCGCAGGCCAATTTCCAGAGTCATCAGGCAGCCCTGCGAAAAACCGAACAGAAACGTCTGCTCCGTGGCGAAGCCGTCGGCGCGTTGCCGATCGAGCAGGCCAAAAAGCAGGTCGCGACTCCGCTCCACTCCGGCGGCAGGCGCCGCGATGTCGTACCACGAAAAGCCGGTGAGATAATCGTCCGGCGCGTTAACGAGCAGAAGGTTGAGCCTGGAGTTGTCCAGCGCATGCGGCAGCCAGCGAAAGCCTTCCATGCTGTCGCCCAGCCCATGCAGCACCACCATGAGGCACCCGGAACTCGCCTCGGTGGCGGGGATCAATTCCGTGTTCAGCACCGCGGCAGTGTAGCGATTGGCCACCGCGAGCCAAGGCATGATAGCTAAAGTTTTTCCTGCTCGTGTCGATAATGACAGTGATTGTGCAGGTAGCTGCTATCCAGTATTCCGCGCAAAGGTTGTTCCGGTCGGCTTGGAGCGACTTGAAGCAGTCGTTGACGGCTGAACCGGCGGAGGCGGTGAAGTTGGGCATAAGCTCGCGGGAGCAGGCGGCCGTTGCGGCCAAGCTCCTCCGGGTGGCTGACGAGAACGACCAGCACGTTCTCGACATGGTGGCTTGAACCGTGGTTGCGGTTCAACCCAGACCAGCTTCGTAGTCCACGTTCGCAAGGGCCGCTTGGCCAAGCGCTTGGCCAAGCGGGTCGATTTCCTCGGCGCTGAAGCCAATGTGCGCGTGCCGCCGCCACCCCTCGGCGTCCCGAAACTTCCCCGACGCCCGGCCAAGCGCCAGCGACATTTCCTCCATTGTCCGCAGGTACGAGTCTAGCCCTTGGCTGACGTCGAGCCATTCCTTCTGGCTGCGATGCGCGGCCAGTGCCCTCCGCTTGGTCTCGAGCACGCTTGTCGTGTCGACAAACAGCCCGGGCACGATCCATCTCCGCAGGCCGTCCCTCAGCCCGTGGGGCATCCCGTGATAGACCGCCACCTCGCTCTCCACCGACTCTCTCTCCGGCGACACTTCAAAATTGGGCATGCCGCGCGCGAAGGCGGCTGTCACCGCGAGGCGGGAGGTGTTCATATGATCCTCCATGTAATCCTCTGGCGAGTGAGTCAGCACGATCGACGGGTTGACCTCGCGGATGATCGAGGCTAGGCGCCGTAGGTGGCGCAGATCGTAAAGAATCTCAAGGTCGCGCGAGAACGGCGGATGGAGTGTGGCCCCGAGGATGGCCGCTGCTTCCTGCGCCTCGGCCAGGCGCTTGGCCTCCGTCTTCTCCGTACTGAGACTGACGTTGCCGCAGTTACCGCTGGAGAGGTTGAGGCAATGAATATCCCAACCGGCCTCACGCAGCAGCAGCAGTGTGCCAGCCATCATGAACTCGATGTCGTCCGGGTGTGCGGCGATGGCGATGGCGGCGGGACGCCGTTGGTCGGTCGGGTCAGGCACGCATCTCAGAAAGTTTCACCGTCCGGTTCTTTTTCGCGGACAGGTCGGCGGCGAAGATGACCTCGTGCGTCTTGGCCGCCGTGGCGAGGTCGGTCAGCGGCATGGTCTTGCCCTTGGCCAAGGCGGTGAAGAATGCCTCGAACTGCGTCTGGAACGGGTGATCGCTCACGTCGCCGGAGTCAACCAGCTTCATCGACAACTCGCTCCACTTGTCTTTGTTGAGTCCGGCGATCTTGTTCGAGTGAAACTGGTTGTCTTTCAGGCTGCCCTCGCTCCCAACGAGGTGCGTGTGAAAATAATACGGCTGTAGGCAATCGATCACCGACGTCGTTTTACCGATGCGCCCGTCCTTGAACTTGAGGATCGTCACGCTGCTCGTGTCGTACTCGTATTTTTTGAAATCCTGGTTGGCCGAGCCGGTGGAGTAACTGCTGACACTCTCCACCGCGTCGCCCATGCAGAGCAGCAGCGCGTCGAGCGCGTGGCAGCCGGCCGAGAGCAGGCTGCTGCCGCCGGCGTTGCGCTTGGTGTTCCAGCGGAACTGTCCGTACCATGGGCCGATGCCGTGATAGTAGTCCACCTCGCCATAATGGATTGTGCCCAGCAGTCCGCGATCAATCACCGCCTTGGTGGCGAGGAACTGGCTTGAGTAGCGGCACTCAAAACAGACGCAGGTCTTCACTCCGGCCTTCGCCACGGCCTTCTGCATTGTCCGCAAATCCTTCAGGTTTAGCGCAACTGGCTTCTCGATAATGAGGTGCTTGCCCGCCTCGGCTGCTGCGGCGACCTGCCGGGCGTGTTGGTTCGGGTAGCTGCACACCGAGACTATGTCGATCGCCGGGTCGGCGAGCATTTTCTTGAGGACGGTGTGGCACTGGATCTCGCTGCCGTGCTTGGCGCTGAGTTCGGCCGAGTCTAGTTTTCTCGAGGAGCAGACTGCCGTGACCTGTCCCTTTCCGGTGGCGTTGATGGCGTCGATGTGCGCGCCGGCCACCCACCCGTAGCCAATCACTCCGATGTTGAATTTTTTCATTTTTTCCGATTTCTCCGGTACCCCGATGCCACAATGAACCTGGCCCGTTGTCAACAGTTGCATGGCGGCACGAGCCGTGGGATATTTCCCGCTCGTTAGGTTGTGGGCTGTAACCATTTGGCCGTTTGCGCCGTCTTGGCCTGCTCACGCGGAAAAATCGATCAAACTTATGTCAAAATCCAAAAAGAACGCTTCGAACACCTTCGCCGATTGCGGTTGCTCGACCAGTGACTGCCAATCCACGCGACGCCAGTTTTTCAGCCGGGGTGCCCAGTCCATCGCCGCGATCGGAGTGGCGGTGCAGACCGGGGCGCATGCTTCGGCGGCCCGACCGAAACCAAGCGGCTGGCTCCCGACCGGGCTTGTCCAAACGCGCGACATGACCGTGGCCGGCGGCTTGGTTTATGTGGCCGGTGACTCGACGGTCGCCATGTTCAAGCCAAGCGGGGAGTTGGTGCGTCGGATTGAGTTCAACCACACGCCGCGTTGCCTCGCCGTAGCCAAGCGGCGAATGGTAGTTGGCTTTCGCGATCTGCTGTGGTTGTGCGATCTCGACGGCAGACCGCAGGACAAGACCAAGCCCTTGGCCAAAGACGCTGCGCTTACCAGTCTGGCTATCGCCGGGGACGGATCCATCTATGCGGCTGACGGTGGCAGTAGCGCCATTTGGCACATCAGCAGCAGCGGCGAAGTTCTTGAGCAGTTGGCCGGTGGCAAGGGCGGCCGGTTTGCCGTCCCCAAGTCGTTTTTTCCGATCACCTGGGCTGGTGACTCGTTGGTCGTGGCACACCCTGGCCGGCATCGGGTTGAAAAGTACGATGCCGATGGCGAGTTGAAATCGCGCTGGGGCCAGCGCACCCGCGGTCTCGACGGCTTCACCGGTTGCTGCAATCCGGTGAGCGTGGCGGTGACTGGCGGCGGCGATTACGTGACCGCCGAGCGCGGTCAGCCGCGCATCAAGCTTTTCGACAAGGACGGCAAACTCCGTTCTGTGATCGCCGAGCCGGACGCGTTCGACACCACCGAGCATGAGCGGGTGGACACGGACGCCGAGTTGCTCATCTGCCAAAACGGCGGCATTGAGGTTGCGCTGCTCGATCGACAGGTCGTCGCGCTCGACCACACCACCGCATCCTTCCGGCTGTTTGACTTGGCGTGAAGCGGCACATGAAACGACTCGCGTGGGTCGCTGCGCTTTGGCTTGGCGTAGCGCTTGCCCAAGCGCAGGAGGAGGCCAACCCGGAGGGCACGCACGTTGAGGCGAAGCCGATCCAATTCGGTAAACATGCCAGCGGACACCCAATCACCATTAAAACCATTGCCCTGACGCATAATGACGACCTGCTCGTCGGCATCTCGTGGGGGGAGGGCAAGATGGAGTTTGCGCAACCGCGCAGCGCGGACGATCCCGGCCGACGGGATCAGCGCTCGCGGGGCTCCGGCGGGATGATGCGGGCGTTGCCGGTGATTGTGGCGCTGGATGAAAACAAGGATGGTGAGATTTCAAGCGACGAAATCGAAAAGGCGGAGGCGGCCTTGGCCAAGCTCGACAAAAACGGGGACGGCAAGTTGAGCGGCGACGAGGTGCGTCCATCCCGTGACGGTGGCCAGCGCGAACGCCGTCCCGGTGGTCAAGCGCGCAACAGCGGCAAACCGCAGGCGGAGGTTGAGCGTATATTGGAATTTGGCACCGAGGAGGAAATTGTCGAGTTGGCCCGTGAGGTGGAGCCGCGCCAGTTTTTCGAGGCGATGCGGGACATGGACTTCGAGGATCGCCGGAAAATCATGCGAGCGTTGCCGGAGGAGATACGCCGGCAATTTCGCAACCGCCGTTCGGGGACACGGGAGCGTGGCGTTGACCGCGGCTCGGGCCGGCAACGGGCCGGTCGTGGCGATCAGGTCGGCGGGGATCGCCCGGAACGCCGGGGCAATCGCGGGCCGCTCTCGGTGGACGACCTTTTCCAGCACACCTACGGCATTCGCGTTGTCAGCCCGGATGGCTTCATCAAGGCCGAGTGGCCGATGCCCGATGACGGGCCGCATCCCAAGATGATTCATGCCTGTGAAGACGGTACGGTGTATGTCGCTGGCCATGGCAAAATCGCCTCGTACGATAGGGGCGGCAAGAGGCTTGCGATGGCGAACATCGATGAGATCAGCGACTCGAAGGCACTCGCAGCTGGCCTGTTCGTCAGCGACAAGCATGTGCTTCTCGCAGTCGGCACCGGCAACAGCATGCGCGCCACGGAGGACATTTATCGATTCAACCGCGATCTCACCGGTGCGAAAAAGATCATCGAGCAACAGTACGGCTGTTGCAGCCACATCGACATGCAGGTGATGAATGGCGAGTTGCTCATCGCCGAGAACTCCCGGCACCGCGTCAATCGATTCGATCTCGAAGGCAAACGACTGGGCCGCTGGGGCAAGCGCGACCGCACCGGCATCGAGGGTTTTGCCGCCTGCTGCAATCCGGTCAACATCGACATCGGTCCAGGCAACGTCCTTTACACCGCCGAGTCTGGCGTGGGCCGCATCAAGAAGTACACGCCCAATGGAAAATTCCTGGGAGTCGTCGGCTATGTGGACACGACCGAGTTTGATCGCGGCAGCAAACTCGCTGCCCAGACTTGCTACATCCCGATCGAGGTCAACAAGGACGCCAGTCGCGTCTATGTGATGGACGTCCGCGCCAACCTCATCCGCGTTCTCGCGCCAAAGAAAAAGTGACTCGGTTTGCCGGTTTTTTCCTCGCGCTCGCGCTTGGTCAAGCGGCCGAAAAACCAGTGCAGGTCGTGGTGATGGATCCGTTGTCGTTGCCGTTGTCCTGCTCTTGCGTCGAGGGCGTCGGGCAGCGGCGTTACGACAAACTCGCCGAGTATCTCGGCAAGCTGCTCGGTCGTCCGTTCAAGCTGACATTCGAGGAGAGCCTCGACCTCGCTCTGCGCCGCATGAGGACCAAGCCGGACTTCATCATTGGCAAGGATGCGATGGTTCGTTTCGACGCCGGGCGGCTCAAGTTGTCGGTCACCCCGCTTGCCGATCTTACCGATCGAGTCGGGGCCGTGACGCAACGCGGCGTGTTCATCGTCCGCACGAACGATCCCGCCAAGCAACTCGCTGAACTTTCCGGCCGCGTGGTCATGCTTGGCCCGGAGGAGGAGGCTGAGACGCATGAGGCCGCCAAGGCCGCACTGCATCAGGCGCGCTTGGCCAAGCCGGCCGAGATCGACACCGCGGGGGCGGTTGATTCCGGTGCACTGGCGCTTACCGATGGCGAGGTGGCGGCGGCTGTTGTGCCCGAGTATCTGCCGCCGCTGCTCGTTGGCTGCGAAAAAGTAGAGGCCGGCTTGGTGCGGGTCTTGGCCAAAACGCCGCCGGTGCCGGGAGTGCGATTGTTCCGGACTGACACCGTCGATTACGCTCTGGCCAAGCGCGTATTGGAGGAGGTCACTGGCTTGGCCAATCGGAAGGAGTTACTGATCGCGCTCGAGTCGGCCAAGGGGTTTGTGAAGCCGCCCGGTCAAGTGGCCTGGCCGGACTGGCGTGGGACGGATCGAGTTGGCCAAGCGCCCACTCTGCCAAGGCAACTGCCCGAAAAACTGCACAAGGTTTGGTCGGCTAAGCTGACGGGGCCGGCCGTTGCCGGGCCGGCGGCGACAGCCAAGCGGGTGATCGTTCCCGACAAAAGGCGCGGCGGGACGCACGACTTGTTTCGCTGCCTCGACGCAATCGACGGAAGCGAGGTGTGGCGGCTGGAGTACGAGGCGAACAAGGAATTGGACTACAGCAATTCTCCTCGCGCGACTCCGGTCGTTAACGACGGCTTGGTCTATCTGCACGGGGCGTTGGGCGATCTGCACTGCGTTCGGCTCGATACTGGCGAGGTAGTTTGGCGGACGAATTATTATCGTGAATACGGCGGAAAGCTGCTGACGTGGGGCTCGAGTTCGCCGCCGTTGATTGTTGACGACAAACTCATCATTAACTCTGGCGTAACCGATGCCTCGGTGGTTGCGCTTGGTCGGAAGACCGGAAAGTTGATTTGGAAAACACCCGGCCACGCCGCCGCCTATTCCGCGTTTGTCGTGGGGAAGCTTGGTGGCCGGCGGCAGATCGTCGGCTACGACTCGGCAAGTCTAGGCGGCTGGGATCCGTCCACCGGCGAACGGCTTTGGCAGCACGTGCCCACCGAGGGATCGGACTTCAACGTCACCACGCCGCTCATCCACGAGGGCCAACTGTTGCTTGCGACCGAGAACAACGCGACGCGGTTGCATCAGTTTGAGAAAAACGGATTGCTTGATGACAAGCCGGTGATGGCCAATCCCGCCCTCGCACCGGACACATGCTCACCGGTCATCGTCGGTGATCGCCTGTTCGCCACCGCTTACGGCGAGATGTACTGCCTCGACCTGAAGGATAATTTGAAAATGGTATGGGTGGCAGAGGATGACATGTTTTACGATCACTCAAACGTGATCGGTGGCAACGGCCGGGTGCTGGTCTGGACGCAGAGTGGAGATCTGTTATTCCTCAACGCCGCGGCGAACAGGTTCGAACCACTCCGCCTACTACGGCCGTTTGGCGACGGCAAGGTCGACTCAATGTCTCATCCTGCCATCGTCGGAAACCGCCTCTACCTCCGCGGCCCCAGCGAACTCGCCTGCTTCGAGTTGAGTGGGGAATGATGTGCCTCGTTTGAAGAACATGGATGGGCAGGGTAAACAGGATGAATTGCGTCCGCCCTCATCCGGCCTTCAGCCCAATGACTTGAGCACCTCGGGGTTGCGGACGTCAACCCAGCGGCCCTTGATTTTAGCGCCTGCGATGGTTTCGTTGGCGTCGATCATGGTCTCGATGGCGTCGGTCAACTCGTACTCGCCGCGTGGGGATTTTTGCAACCTGGCCGTGTGGTCGAACAGCACTGGATTGAAAATGTAGATCCCGGCATTGTACCAGACCGGTTCGCCTTCCTTGAGCCAGCCTTCGGCGCGGAGTTGCTCGAGTTGCGCGTCGCTGGGTTTCTCGACAATTTTTTTCAGGCAGAAGGCATCGTCGAAAAAGTTGATGCCGCCCTTGCGGACATCTTCACCGGGGGTCACGGTGATGAGACCGGAAAAATTGGCTTCACCGAAACGGGCGATCATCTGTGCATAGGTCTCGGGGCGAACCAGTATGTCGCCGTAGGTCAGCAGGAATGGGTCGTTCCCAACAAAGTTCCTGGCCAGTTCCGGTGCTTTGCCGGTGCCGTCCTGTACTTCCTGTGTGGTGTAGGTGATGTTCAGGCCAAGTGCTGAGCCATCACCGAAATGTTCCCGGATAACCTCGCCCTTCCATCCAACGATAAGGCAGACCTTGCGCACACCCTGCGCGGCGATGCCACTGATGATGTGCTCGAGAATGGGTTTGTCCTCGACCGGCAACATCGGCTTGGGCAGCTCCTCCGTGAGGGCGCCCATCCGCGTGCCTTTGCCGGCGGCAAGGATGATGGCCTTCATGCGCCGAACTTGTCGAACATCAACGCATTCGCCTGCATGAGGCGGATGAGGTGCTTGGCCTCGATGATGCCAAGCGAGCCGCGGTTGCTGTTCGTCTCGGTGAAGCGATCCAGCTTGTCCGATCCACTGGTGTTCGAGTGTAGCACCACCGGCTGTGGATGCCACGAGTGCCCCTTGAGCGCGCACGGCGTGGAGTGGTCGCCGGTGATGGCGATGACGTCCGGCTTCTTCTCGAGCAGGATCGGCAGCGCTTTGTCGAAGTCCTCGATCGCCTTGATTTTGGCGTCGAAGTTTCCGTCCTCACCGTGCATGTCGGTGTACTTGTAGTGGACGAAGAAAAACTCGTACTCGTCGTACAACTCGGCGTACCGCGCGAATTGCTCCTCGATCGTCTGCGGCCCCTCGTGCTTGGTCATGCCGACAAGCTGGGCGAGGCCCTTGTACATCGGGTAGACAGCGAGACAGGCTGGGCGCATCGCGTAGCGCTCGGCGAACAATGGGATCTCCGGTTGATGTGCGATGCCGCGCATGAGGAATCCGTTGGCCGGCTCCATGCCCGCAAGCAGCGGCAGGGCGGCCTCATAAAACTGGCCGATCAGCTTGGCTGCCTTCTGTGCCTTGGCGCAGTCCGGGTTGTCCGGCTGGGTCTCGGCGATTGGTAGGCCCTCGCGGTGCGGATCGGTGTCGCTTAGCGGCCCGGCCAGGTCGGCGCCGCGAAAAATCACCACGAAACGATGTCCCTTGCCTGGTGTAATAACCACCTCGGCATCGCCAATCTGCTTAATGTGCTCCGAGAGCTTGGCACAGCGTTCCTCGCACAGTTCGGTTTCAATTCGGCCCGCGCGCCGGTCGGTGACGAGCCCGTCGGCATCGAGCGTACAAAAATTAGCCCGCGCGGCGACGTCGCCCGGTCGCAGTTCCAGCCCGAGGCCAAGCGCCTCGATCACGCCGCGGCCGACCTCGTATTCCAGTGGGTCGTAGCCGAACAGCCCGAGGTGGCCGGGACCGCTGCCGGGCGTAATGCCGTGGGCGGCCGGGATTAGGCGTCCCATGGCGGAGTCCTTGGCCAAGGCGTCGAGATTCGGCGTGTTCGCCGCCTCAAGCGGGGTCTTGTAATCCATGGCCGCAGTGGCGATATCGCCGAGGCCGTCCATCACCAACAGGGCCATCTTTGCCTCGTTCTTCAAAGTTAGTTCAGAATATACCGAATCAATCCTCATAAAATAGCCGCGCTTGGCCAAGCGCGGGCGGATTGTGCTGCTCAAGCGGCAGAGGGTCAACCCGTTCGGGGAATGGGGGTTAGCGGAACAGTGAATAACTCGGGTCAGAATGGCCCATATAAAAGCACAACCTATTGTGGTTGAGTGGATAACCGGGTTGCTCATGTTGTGTTTTATACTTTACTCGGTGGGGTGAATTGGCTCTGATTCGCCGCGACGTGTATTTGAAGAACCTCACGGCGCTTGGATTCAAGTCGTTTGCGGACAAGACGTCACTCGATTTTCAGCCGGGCATGACGGCGATTGTTGGCCCCAACGGCTGCGGGAAGTCCAATGTTTCCGATGCGATACGATGGGTGCTGGGGGAGCAGTCGGCCAAGGCGCTACGGGGTTCGGGCATGGCGGACGTCATTTTTAACGGCACCGATCAGCGCAAGGCACTGGGCATGGCCGAGGTGTCACTGACCGTTGGGGGGATCGACAAGGATCAGCTCAAGGCGGCCGGGGTCGATCTGCCGTACAACGAGGTCACGGTGACCCGCCGGATTTTCCGGGATGGCGCGAGCGACTTTTTCATCAACAAGGTGTCGTGTCGCCTAAAGGACATTCAGCAGTTGTTCATGGGCACTGGCATGGGCCGGGCCAGCTACGGAATCATGGCACAGGGGAACATCACCCAGCTTATTTCCAGTAAACCGGACGATAGGCGTGTCGTGTTCGAGGAGGCCGCCGGTATCACGCGGTTCAAGTCGCAGAAGAGGGAGGCTCTCCGCAAGCTCGACTACACCGAGCAGAACCTGCTGCGCGCGTCGGACACCATCCGCGAGGTCAAGCGTCAGATCGGCTCGCTCCAGCGCCAGGCCGGCAAGGCACGTCGCTACAAGGAGTTCATGGACGAGCTCCAAAAGCTGGAAACCCAGTTCGCCCGGCACCAGCTTGGGGAGATCCAGGAGTCGATCCGGCAACGCGAGCAGGCCATCAGCGAGTTCAAGGATCGGTCGGATGATTTCACCGGGACGATCGAGAAGGAGGAGTTGCTCATCAGCCAGGCGCGGCACCAGCGCGGTGCGATTGAGAAACAGATGAACGAGGCTCAGGAAAAGGGAGCCAACCTGCAGGCCGAACTCGAGCGGCTTGAGAGCCGGATTCAATTCAGCCACGAGCGCATTCGGGAACTGAACGAGCAGGAGGCCAAGGCGCACAACGACATTGCGCAGGCCGAACACCGGCGCGGCGACGCCGAGGAGGAATTGGCCGGGATGCAGGCCAAGCTCGACAACGCGGACAGCACCGTCGGTGACAAGCGTCGTGACGTCGATGAAAAGCAGACCTCGTGCGATGCGCTGGAGGCGGAGCTTGGCCAACGACAGGAGGCATTGCGGCGGGCGCAGTCTGATTCGTTCAGCGCGGCGCAGGAGTTGACCCGTGTGCGAAACGAGATCAACGCCATTGACCTGCAGCGGCGCGGTAACAGCGTCCGGCTCGAGAAACTTTCGTCGGAGAAAACTCAGCTTGAGGAGGAGGCGGCAAAACTGCGGGAGCGGCTTGGCCAATTTTCCACCGACGTCGAGAACCGCCGATCCACCGCCCAAGGGTATCGTGGCACGGTTGAGGAACGCCAGCAGCGCTTGGCTAAGCTGCAGGAGAGTTTGGTCGGGCTCACCGGCGAACTGGACGATTTGCTGAGGTTGCAGGCCGAAAAACGGTCGCGGCTCAACGTGCTACAGCAGTTACAGGCATCCCACGAGGGCGTCAGCGCCGGGGCGCAGGCGGCCATCAGCGAGTCGGAGGCCGCATTGGGTTTGCTGGCCGACCAGATTCGCGTGCCGGCGGAATACGTTGCCGCCGTCGAGGCCGCGCTGGGCAGGCATTTGCAGTGGGTGATCACGCGGCGGTCCACTGATGCCCGGTCGATTCTGGCATCGCTGAGCGATGGCAAAAAGGGCCGCGCCGACATTGTTGCGCTCGACTTGGTTTCCGACGGCGCGCCGCCGTCACTCGATTCAGTCAAGTTGGCCGAATTTGGCGGCGTGGCCGCATTTGGCCAAGTGGAATGCGACGACGCGGTTAAGCCGCTGCTTGACCGGCTGCTGGGCCGCTTGGTCATTGTGCCTAACCTCGACGCCGCGTTGCGCGGCCGCGAGTGGCAGGCCGATCTCGACTTTGTGACACGCGACGGCGAGTTGCTTTCGCGGCACGGCGTGTTCAGCGGCGGCCGCGGCAACGGCAACGCCTCCGCGTCGCTGTTGGCGCGGAAAAACGAAATTACTGCGCTGGAAACGGAACTCGAGGGTCTCGGAGAAAATGCCGACAAGCTCAGCCGCGAGAAGGGGAATCTGCAGGGCGAGCAGACCGCGTTGCAGGCAGGCTTGCAGCAGGAACAGGCGGAACTGCGGCAGCAGGAGGTTTCGATCGCGTCCAGTGAGGGCGAACTGAAGGCTCTGGAAAACTCGCAGCGCGTGCTGGCGCAGAAGATTGAAGGCGTGACATTCGAGCTCGAGAGCCTTGCCGGCCAGGAGTCGGAGGGCAGCGGCAGGCGCGACCAACTCGCCGCCGAGCAGGTTTCGCTCGAGGAAAAGGAGAAAACCAGCAACGCGCTTGTGGAGGAGGTCGGTGGAGTGGTCGAGGGGCTGCGCGGTCGGCGTGACGCCGCCAACGCGGAGCTGACCGAGGCCAAGGTCGGGCTGGCGTCGGAGGAACAGCTGTTGGCGTCATTCCGGCGTCAGATCGAGCCGCTCAACGTCCGCATCACCGAACTGAAGCAGCTTGTTACTCAGCGCCGCGCCGACATCGAGTCGGGCGGAAACAAGAAGGCGCAGACCGAGAAGGAAATTGCCGACTCGACTCAGCGCATTGCGGAGGTGCGCGCCGAGCGCGAACAATCCAGTGGCAGCATCGCGGCCTTGCTGTCGCAGAAGGCCGATGCCGACCAAAAAGTGGAGGAGCGCGAGGCAGCGCTGCGGGCTGTGCGCGAGGAATTAAGCACCTCACAGGAACGCCGCTCAAAACTGGAGGTGGAGCTGGCGCAGAACAACATGTCGGCCGAGAACCTGTGCGAGCGGATTCAGGAGAAGTACCAGGTGGCGTTGCGGGAGGTGGAGCCAGTTTGCCTGACGGTGTCCGGCGACGACTCTGGCAGTCTCAACGTTGAGGTGCTTGCGGATGGAGATGCCGAGGATCATGAAACCGACTGGGAACAGGTTGGGGAAAAAGTCGCCGAGTTGCAGGAGCGGATCGACCGCATGGGGCCGGTGAACCTGGTCGCCATCGAGGAGTACAAGGAAATCGAGGAGCGCCACGCGGAACTGACCCGTCATCATGACGATCTCGTCCAGGCCAAGGAGCGGTTGCTGGAAATCATCGAGCAGATCAACACCGAGACTACGGAGATGTTCCGCACCACCTTCGAGCAGATTCGGGCCAACTTCCGCGACCTATTCACCGAGGTGTTCGAAGGAGGCAAAGCCGATCTCGTGCTGGTGGACGAGGAGGACGTGCTCAGCAGCGGCATCGAGATCGTGGCGAGGCCGCCGGGCAAGAAACTGCAGAGCATCACGCTGCTCTCCGGCGGCGAACAGACCATGACCGCAGTATCGCTTTTGTTTTCGATTTATCAGGTCAGCCCGAGTCCGTTTTGCCTGCTGGACGAGTTGGACGCGCCGCTGGACGAGTCCAACATCAATCGGTTTGTCCGCGTGCTCAAGCGGTTTCTCGACCAGTCGCAGTTTCTTATCATCACTCACAACAAGCGCACCATCAGCATGGCCGACACGCTGTATGGGGTGACGATGCAGGAGCAGGGCGTCAGCAAGATCGTCTCGGTGAAGTTTCAGGAAACGGAGCGGGACAGGGACGCCGCGCGGGCGGCCAAGCCGGTCGCATCCCGAGGCCAAGCGGCCAAGCCGAAGGCCGCCGCAGATGTTGGCCAAGACGGCGATGTCATCTCAATGGGCAAATAGCCCACCGCTTGGCCAAGCGAAAAAAAACCGGCGTCCTAATGAGCGGCCGCTTCGTGAAGTTTTTTTTCCGGATCAGACTTTGCCGAAAATCGTCTTGCCGGTGCTCTCAAGGTCGTCGCATGCCTCCATGAGGCGCTCGGCTGTGGCCTGCTCTGCTTTCTTGAGGTAGGAGCGTGGGTCGTAGACCTTCTTGTTGCCGACTTCGCCGTCGATCTTCAACACGCCTTCGTAGTGGGTCATCATGTGATCCACGATGGGGCGGGTGAAGGCGTACTGGGTATCTGTGTCGATGTTCATCTTGATCACGCCGTACTCGAGGGTCTTCTTGATCTCGTGCTTGGCGGAGCCACTGCCCCCGTGGAAGACGAGGTCGAATTTGGCCGCCTCGCCGTGTTTTCCTATGACGGCGTCTTGGCCCTGCTTGAGAATGTCCGGCCGCAGCTTGACAGCGCCGGGCTTGTATGCGCCGTGGACGTTGCCGAATGTTGCGGCAAACATATACCGGCCGATGCCGTCGAGGCTCTCGTAAACCGTGAGCATGTCCTCCGGTGTGGTGTACAATTTTTCCGCCGGCATATCCTCAGTACCGGCCGCGCCGTCCTCCTCGCCGCCGACGACGCCGGCCTCGACCTCGAGGATGATCTCGTTCGTGGCGCACAACTCGAGGTATTCCTTCGAGATGGCCATATTCTCTTCGAGCGGTAGGATGGAGGCGTCGAGCATATGGCTTTGGAATAGGTTTCCAAGGCCGTCAGCGCGGCGCTTGGCCGTTGCTTCGATGAGCGGCTTGAGGAATCCGGCTGCCTTCTCCGGCTGGCAATGGTCGGTGTGCAGCCCGACGAGGATATCGTATCTCTCCGCGAGCCGGTGGGCGGCCTCGGCGAGCACGATGCAGCCGAGCACGGGATCGTTGTTGCTCAGGCCGGAGGCGAACTGTCCGCCGCCAGTGGACATCTGGATGATGCCGTCGGACTTGGCGTCGGCGAACGCCTTGAGCGCGGCATTGATCGTGGTGATAGAGGTGATGTTGATCGCCGGGTAGGCGTAGTCGCCCTGTTGGGCGGCGTCCAGCATTGCGGCATACTGCTTCGGTGTTGCGATTGGCATGATTAATTCAGAGTTTGGTTTCCGGTAAACCAAAAATGGCCGGGTGGGCCAACGGGCCACGCATAATAGCGTGGTTTCTCCCTTTTGCAAGATCACAGAAAATACCGCTTTTCAGCCGGTTTTCCCGCTTGGCCAAGCGGGATGGCCCAAGCCGGCCTTGACAGGCTAAGTCGACCTCCGCAAAAACGGCGTTTCATGAAAGTGGATTTTCTTAGCCTGTTTCTACTGCTGTCTCTTGGCTTGGCCGGCTGCGGCTCTGACACTCCGGAACAGAATGCTGACC